>CAXFTV010000324.1:0-6838 GCA_964005845.1 uncultured bacterium | reverse complement strand
TATCTGCTCGATCTGGGTGCAGGTGCGGTTTTGCGGCGCGACGATATTATCGACGACTCTGGCAAACCGCTTTTGAGTGGCCGCTGGGCCGGTGTTGTCGACGCCGTGGGTGGCGCCATCCTGGCCACGGCCATCAAGTCGGCGCGAGATCGTGCCGTGGTCACCTGCTGCGGTCTCGTGGCCGCGGCCGAGCTACCCACTACGGTCTATCCCTTTATTCTGCGCGGCATTCGCCTGGTGGGCATAAATTCGGTGGATGTGCCCATGCCGCTTCGCCGCCACCTGTGGAGCCGGATGGCCACGGAGTGGAAGCTGGAGAATCTCGAGCATCTGAGTCGCACTTGTGCGCTCGAAGGTCTGGAGGTGGAGATCGAACGAATTTTGCAGGGTCGACAGAAGGGCCGCGTGGTCGTGGATCTGGCGAGGTGATAGATGGAAAGGAAAACGGTCGACCCACATCCCGTTCTACAGCAGTACGATATAGGCGCCGTCGATGCCATCGTCGCGGCGGCCGGCACGGCGGGACGAACCTGGAAGGTCGAGGCCGCCAGCGGCACTTACTTTCTGCGCCTGCGCGGGGTGCGCACGGCCAACGAAAAAAGACTGCGCTTCGACCAGGGGCTGCGGGCCCATCTGGTAGCCCGCGGCGTCCCCACGGTTTGTGCTCTGGCCTCGAGGGCGGGTGAACAGTGGGTGTGGCACGAGGACGACGCCTACGAACTCTACCCCTTTGTAGAGGGCAGGGCCTACCAACCCGACAGCCAGCAGCAGCTGGTGCGCGCGGCCCAGGTGCTGGCGCAATTCCATCAGGCCAGCGCCGACTACGCGCCACCACCGGACCACGAGGAAACCATTGCTCAGTACACCACTCTGGGTTTTACGAGCGCGGTGAGCAACCGCATGGACGATCCCCGGCTGCAGAAAATCAATATGCAGGAGGTGAAAAAACTGGCCGGGAATGCGGCCGCAGAAGCGCTGGTGGACCGCTGTATTGCCCGGGTGGAAAATCTGGCGCACACCTATGCCGGTCCGGCCTACGAGCGCCTGGCGGGCTGGACCATACACGGCGACTATACGCCTGCCAATCTGCTCTTTGCCAGCGCCGGCGACGAGGTAGTCGGCGTTTTTGATTTCGACTGGGCCGTGCCCGGGGTGCGCTGCCGGGATGTGGCCGATGGGCTCTATTTCTTTGCCACCCAGCCGCGCGCAATCGATCCGTCGGACATCTGGTCGCTGACCAGCACCGCCGCATTCTGTCGCCAGCGCTGTATGCTTTTCTTAAAATCTTATCACGCCGTCGCACCGCTGACAGCCGATGAAATCGCCGCCATCCCGACGGCCTTTGCCGGGCGCTGGTTGTCTATCCGCCTGGAGGGCATGGCCAAGGTCCGCGCCGATGAGCGCTTCCGCTTTTTTGCCCGTGAAATCGATGAGCCCCTGCTCTGGCTCGATAAAAATTGGGACTCCCTGGAAGGGCAACTGGGGTGATTGTGCGACATTCGAGGAGACGTCCATGAAAATAAGAGAATTGATCGTAGTGGAGCCCGGAAGAATCGAAGTGCAGGAGAGTGAACTGGACGAGCAATTGCAGCCCCACGAAGCTCTGGTAGAAGCCGAGTACTCGGTCGTGAGCGCCGGGACCGAGGGGGCCGGGTTTACCGGTCTGGTCAAGAATATGCCCTTCGGGGATGCAGGCCAGTACCCGCGGTCCACTGGCTACGGCCACCTGGGCCAGGTTCTGGCAGTGGGGGAACAGGTTGAAATGTGCCGACCGGGAGACCGGGTTTTGAGCTTTTCGCGTCATGCCTCTGCAGTGAAGGCCGACGCCGGCCGCATGGCGCTGCCGGTTCCCCGGGAAGCCGCAGGCGAACACCTGGTATTTGCCCGTATGGCCGGAGTCGGCATTAGCGCCTTGCGCTCTTCGAGCGTGCAGCCAGGCGATACCGTGGTGGTAATCGGTATGGGACTGGTGGGAAACTTTGCCGCCCAGCTTTTCCAGCTGGCCGGGGCCGAAGTAATGGCCGTCGATCTGGCGGACTTGCGGCTGGAAAAGGCGCGCGCCTGCGGCATCGAGCACACTGTGAGCGCCGCCTCCGAGGACCTGGAGATAGCCGTGGCGGATTGGACCGGGGGGCAGGGAGCGCAAATCGTAGTGGAAGCCATCGGCATTAGCGAAGTAATCGATCAAGCCGTCAAGCTGACCCGGAGATATGGCGAGCTAATCCTGCTGGGCAGTCCCCGAGCGCCGGCAACCTTCGATGTGACGCCAATGTTATTGCGCATTCATCTGGAGGCTATCCGCATGATCGGCTCACTGGAGTGGCGCTGGCCCCAGCACGAGAGCGAGCGGGTGCGGGATCTCACGACCAATTACCGGCAAATCGCCGGTTGGATAACCAGCGGCCGTCTGCAGGTGGCGCCTTTGTTGACCCACCTGGCTGCGCCAGCGGACTGCCAGGCTGTGTACGAAGGCCTCACCGGCAACAAAGAGGACTACCTGGCCGCGGTGTTTGACTGGGGCCGGACATAATCGGGGCACTGCAAATATAGGTTGTCAAAATCGCGCAGAAATAATATGTTAGATAATATCTTCCCCCTCCTCTGCAAATAGATCCTTACACAAAAAGGAGCTTTTTTATGGCTTATACGCACACCAACTCCCAGGGTAAGACCTATATCCTGCATTCCCGCAACACCACTCTGAAGAACGGCAATACCCAGACTATATACTTTTTTGCCAAAGAGGAAAAAGAGGGATCCCTGGACAGTGTGCCCGCCGGATACGTGGTTTCAGAGACCAAGAACGGTCTTCCCGTACTCAAACGCGGATAACTTGTGGTGGGGCGCCGTCTAAACGGCGTCCCGCCCGGCTGTTTCCGGCACCATCCGATCCTCCATCCCCGCCCGGTGATGCAGGAAAATTGCAAACTGGACAGAGAGAAAAAAAGATAGCGGCGATTGACAGATTCGACGATTTGAAAGTACTCGTCCTCGGAGATGTCATGCTCGATATATACGACTTCTGCGACTCGGAAACGAGCAGAGAATCGCCCGAAAAGCCCGGCAAAAAAGTCTACAAGGCACAGCAGTCCATCAAGACGCTTGGCGGCGCCGGAAATGTCGCGGCCAATCTCGCCTCGCTGGATGTGCCGACCTGTCTCCTGAGCATTTGCGGCCAGGACGGTCACTATTTCACCCTCGGCAATCTGGCCGACCAGAGCGGCCTTGAGCACGTCCTGCTCAAGGATTCCGCACGTCCTACTACTACCAAGACCCGTCTTTATATCGATGGCGAGTACATCCTGCGCCGCGACGACGAAGAGATGCGTGAGGTGAATGGTGCGACCACGGCCACCATTTTGGGCGAACTTGCCAAGCGGCTCGACAGCGTCGATGCGGTCATCCTGAGCGATTACGACAAAGGATTTTTCAGTGCTGCCGGCACGCGGGAAATAATCGCTTCGTGCCAGCGCCGGGAAGTGCCGGTTATCGTCGATTTCAAACCGCCCAACAGCGCCTATTTTAAAGGTGCCGACATCATCGCCCCCAACCACATCGAAGCCCAGGCCCTATTGCCGGAGTTCGATCCCGATGGTCCACTCGAAAGTCAGATGGGCGTTCTCTATGAGCGTCTCGAATGCCGCAATCTGGTGGTTACCCTGGGAGAGCGGGGACTGTGCGGTTTTACGGGTAGTACTTTCTCTTATGTGCCGGCCAATGCGGTCGAAGTAGTCGATTCGGTCGGCTGTGGCGATACGGTGCGGGTTGGTCTGGCACTTGGATACGCTCTTGGCCTCAGTCTCGCGGAGGCGGTGGATCTGGCCAACGATACCGCCGCCGTGGTCGTCCAGAAGATCGGCACGGCGACCCCGACGCGCGCCGAGTTGATCGAATTTATCGAGTCTAAGGAAGGTTGAACTTCTTAGAGGCCGGCCCAAATTTCTCGCTGGCCATACGCCTTTTCAGTTGCTCTGCGGCACGTGTACCACACGGCCCCTACGGGCGCCGAGGTGGGGAGTCCAGATCCGTAGCAGGGCACATGCCGTCCGTCCCATTCCGGAATAGAAGGCGTTGCGGCGTTGATCACAGGTCGGGCACCAGTTCTACCCGCCGGTTTTGCCGGCGCCCCATCAAGGTCTCGTTCGAGGCGATCGGATTGGCTTCGCCCAGCGCCTTTATGGACAACCGCGCGGACGCAACGCCTCGTTCCACCAGGTAGTCCTTCACCCTCTGGGCGCGTTTTTCAGCCAACTGCAGATTGGCTTCGGTTTCCCCGATACTGTCGGTGTAACCGCGCACCTCGAGTTTGATCCGCGGATTTTTATTCAGCGCCCGGACCACGCCGTCCAGCAATTTTTCGGCGTTCCCCTCTAACTGGGTGCGGTTCAGGGCAAAGGATATCCTTGGAAAAACCATTTGCTCTGCAATCAGTCGAGCGTCGTCGTCTGCGTCCAGAGGATTGGCCTCGCGGGCGACTTCGGCTCCGTCTCTTACCCCCCCATCGTCCGTATCGGACCTATTCGGGTTGGTCTGGTAGACCTGTATCTCTTCGCCATCGAAGAGGCCGTCGTTATCGCTGTCGGCCATCAGCGGATTAGTGAAATAAATCTGCCTCTCGTCGTCGTCGCTCAAACCATCCCCATCCCGGTCCCGAAGGATCGGCACGTCGGATAATTGCTCCGGCGTCGGCATAAAGGTCTCCTCTTCGAGCACCGGTTCGGGGTCGGGCTCGGCTTCGATTGGCGGCGGCAAGAACGTGCGTTTTTTCGATTTCCGGGGACGCTCTTCAATCCTCAGGCCAATGGTCCAGCTCCAGAATGCATCGCTGCCCTTGCTGACGCTGGCGCCATTGATCTGGTCGCTGAAGATATAGGTATAGCCACCGCATATTTCGAGGGCGAATCGCTTAGTCAGTTCGATCTGGACGCCGCCACCGATGGGTGCGATGGCTTCCAAGCCCATGGTTTTGAAGCGGGGCATCTGGCCCTTGGGCCAGGTGGAAATATCGTAATCTACCAGTCCCAGGCCCCCGTACACATAGAGGTACAATTCTTCGGTTCGGAATGTGCTATAGAGCAGTTTGCCGTCGATCAGAAGCATATCGGTGGAATATTTGGTGTTGGTGAGCTGGCTGTAGCCGATTGACAGCTCACCTTGCCAGTGGCGCCACAGGCTGCGCTGTAAAAATGCGCCCACCAGCAACTCGTCCTGGTCTTCCAGGTCGGTGGTGCCCTTCAGCGGCCCGATCCTGAACCCGGCGCCCAGACTGACTGCAGGGGCCGTTGTGTCACTGCTGGCAAATTGGGCCGCCAGCGGTGTTGCCAGTAGCGCTGTGGTCAGCAAAAGAGCACTGCAACCGCTCCTCCAGTATGTCGCCATCGGCTTTGCTTTGAAAAAAAGACCAGTCATATATAACTGCGCCGTCTTTCCTTGCGTAAGAACGTGATATTCCCCAATATACAACTAGAGCGCCTTTGCGTCGAGAGCTACTGGAATAGTCGTTCGCAGCAGCGTTTGCCCGTTTTGGTTGGGAGGCGATTTGCGAGTTGTGCATTCGGAGGGATAAGGATGTCTGAGTGGAGAGGAAAAGGACCTGCATCTGGTCTGGGAAGGGCGCGCTTGCTGGTGGGTGCGGGTGTAGCCTATCGTTCAGGTCGGGCATGAGTACCCATCTTCTCATAGCCCGAAGCCAGGTCGATGCCAGCGTTCTCGCCGACCTGATCCCGCCGCCCTGTGCCGCATCGTCGGCGGCGGCGTTGCGCTGGACTGCCGGCGACGATGCGGCGCTGGTCTTTGAACTGGTCTTGCCAGGGGCCCTGCTCAGAGGCGCAAAACAGATTATTCCCTGCCTTTCCTGCCTGGCGCGCCAAGACTATGCCTACCAGTTCGCGCTCGAGTTCAAAACTGCAAAAAGCGGTGCGGTTGGCACGACCTGGCTGAGCCCCATTGGGAGGATCGAGCTTGCGGTCAATGCCATCCAGCTCGAAACCCCGCCGGTTCGCTCTTCTATAGACGTTCTGGTGCTCGACGAAGAGCTCGAAAGCGCCATTTTGAAACTCCAGGTTTTTAGCGCGGAGCCACGAGATGTACAGGTTGCCTCCGCCCTGGTTTCGGTTTCGATAAGCAGTTCCAGGACGTCCGGAAAAAAAGAATGGGTTGATGGGCCGACGGGCGTCCAGATGGATATCCCGGTGCCCGCCAAAAGCCAGTTGGAGCAGGATCCGGACCTGGGTTCCAGAATTTGCTCCCCCACCAGCGTTTCTATGGTGCTCGACCACTACGGTTGCCAGACAGCCGCCCTGGAGGTGGCCGCCTTGGCCTACCACCCGCTGCACGATCTCTACGGCGTCTGGCCAGCTGCACTGTACGCCGCATCCCGATGGGGTTTGCTTGGCTATCTGCTGGAATTTCCCTCCTGGAATGCCGTGCAGTGGCTGCTCGAACGCCGCATTCCCGTAGTCGCCTCCATCCGCTATAAAGAGGGCGAGTTGCAAGACGCCGCCCAGCCCGCAACCAGCGGTCACCTCGTGGTCGTGCGCGGCTATAGCGACGATGTGGTCCAGGTCAACGACCCGGCCGCCGCCTCGGCGGCTGCCGTGTGCCGGTTCTATGCGCGCCGGGAGTTCGAGAAAGTGTGGCTCGAGCGCGGCGCCCTTGGCTACGTCATTTTTCCCCCGGCTGGCCCTGCCTGAGCGGCGAGGGGAAAACGCGCTGCAGCAGAAGTGCAAATGGTAAAAATCAGGGGCGGCATTATCGCGGCCAGACAACGCTGCTGCAATAATGCCGCCCCTGAAGGGGCTGTCTTTAAAGGGACCAGAAATAACGGCTACGATATACC
>CAXFTV010000323.1:0-6739 GCA_964005845.1 uncultured bacterium | reverse complement strand
TTCCTTTGCCACCCAACTAAAAACGCTTCTGGGGCAGTCGGACAACGCAGTCTCTACTCGAGGGGAATGAAGGACATGAAACGAGGTCAAAGAGCGTTTGCCAAAGAGCGGCGACAGGGAAAGCCCGGGCGGGAAAGCCGAAGCGCCATTCCACTTTGGTCGGGGGTGGGGATTTTCCTTCTCGGCTTGGCCGTGTTTTTCTTCTGCCCTGACGGGGCCCTAGCTCAGGGCCTGCCAAAGATCAGCCTGCAGGTCGAGGAGGCCGAACAGGGGGGCGATGCAGCCGTTTCACTACAGATCATCTTCCTGCTGACCATCCTTTCTCTTGCTCCTTCCATCCTTATTATGATGACATCTTTTACCCGCATTGTCGTGGTGCTTTCCTTTTTGCGTACGGCAATGGGAACCCAGCAAATGCCACCCAATCAGCTTATCATCGGCCTGTCTCTTTTCCTCACCTTTTTTGTCATGGCGCCGGTCTGGGAACGGGTAAATGATGAGGCGATTCAGCCCCTAGTCGAAGAGGAAATCCCCTACAAAGAAGCCCTGGATCGCGGCATGGAACCGATTCGCGAATTCATGATGAAACAAACCCGTCAGCAAGACATGGCTCTTTTCGTCAGGTTGGCAAAGATATCGCAGCCCCGCAACCGCGAAGATATTCCAAATTCCGTCCTGATTCCAAGTTTTATAATCGGCGAATTGCGACTTGCCTTTCAAATCGGTTTTATTCTCTTCATTCCATTCCTGGTCATAGACCTGGTAGTAGCAAGTATCTTGTTGTCCATGGGTATGATGATGTTGCCGCCTATTATGGTCTCGCTACCCTTTAAGATCTTGCTATTTGTCCTCGTTGACGGGTGGAATTTGGTCGTCCAATCTTTGGTCTCCAGTTTCAAATAGCACGGCTGGAAAGGAATTGAAATGACACCCGAATACGTTGTCAAACTAGGTCAGCAAACTCTGACCCTGGTAATTTACGTCTCGGGACCCATGCTCATCGTCGCTCTAATTGTGGGATTGGGAATCAGCATTTTTCAGGCGGTGACCCAAATTCACGAGATGACCCTGACCTTTATTCCCAAGATTCTGGCCGTCGTAGCTGTGGTGATGTTTATCCTGCCCTGGATCATCCGCCAGATGGTAGATTTTACCACCCAGCTAATTCGCAGTATTCCAACGGTCATAGGTTGAGGTAAGAGCCTTGGCGTACTGGCTGGATCAGTTCCACATTTTTCTACTGGTCTTTCTCAGAGTCAGCGCACTGCTGGCAGTGGCGCCTATATTCGGACATCGCCTATATCTGGGGCGTGCCAAAGTCGGCTTGGGCATCATGGTGTCCTTCATCGCCTTTCCACTGGTATCTCAAAGTGGTATACAGGTTCCAGAGGGGGTTTTCCCCTATGCTTTTATGATGGTGGGAGAAGTAATCATGGGGTTGATCCTGGGTTTTGTCGTCCTGCTACTATTTATAGGCATCCAGTTTGCCGGTCAACTGGCTGGCCTGCAGATGGGGTTCGGCATCGTCAACGTAATCGATCCCCAGTCCAGCGAGCAGGTCTCTATCATTGGCCAATTTCTCAACATTTTGGCCATACTCCTGGTGCTGACACTGAATGGGCATCACCTTATTCTGCAGGGGTTGGTACATAGTTTCGAGGTAGTTCCCCTGGGGGGAATTGAATTCAAAGAAGTGGTTATGCAAAAGTTGGTTGTGCTTTCAAATGAGGTCTTCATAATTGCGATTAAAATCAGCATTCCAGTACTTCTTTCCCTTTTTCTCATTTCGGTAGCGATGGGCATTCTCGCCCGAACCGTGCCACAGATGAATGTTTTTATTGTTGGTTTCCCAGTGCAATTGGCCGTTGGCCTCTCAGTTCTGGTCGCCTCGTTGCCCTTATTCTACATTATTCTAAACAAGGCCCTTAAAGTTTTAGAGCGCAACTATTATAGCTTTTTTGATTTTTTCTCTTGAGCGAGTATGGCTGAGGAATCCTTCCAGGAAAAAACGGAACAAGCAACTCCCAAAAGAAGGGAGGAAGCACGTCAGAAAGGTCAGGTTGCCCGCAGCAACGAATTGAGCTCTGTGGCAATACTACTGGCCGGCTTTATTTCTATGGCGACTCTTGGGGGCTATATGTATGATCGCCTTAGCATCTTCACAGTGGATATAATCCTCAATTGTTTCTCGCTGGAATTAAATGTGATTACTATTCGCTCTTACGTAATTTCCTGGATGGTAAGTTTTGCAAATATCGTGGCGCCGATGATCATTCTGCTGATTGTTGCAGCTCTGGCGGTAAATTACGCTCAGGTGGGCGTGCTATTTGCTGGAAAACCATTGGAGCCCAAGTTCAACCGCATAAGTCCGATGAGTGGTATCAAGCGTATCTTTTCAAGCCGGGGCATGGTGGAGTTGGCCAAAGGTTTGTTCAAGATTGGTGCAGTTGCCTATATCACCTATTTAACTATCGAGGCCGAAACCAATCGAATAGTCTCTTTGATGGATATGCAAATAGGTCAGATTTTCGGACTTAGCGGGAGCATTATCCTCAGCCTTGGGTTCCGCATCACCCTGTTGCTAGTGATCATGGCAATTCTCGACTACAGTTTTCAGCGTTATGATTATGAGAAAAATTTGCGCATGACCCGTCAAGAGGTCAAAGAAGAGGTCAAACAACAGGAAGGCGATCCGCAATTAAGGTCGAGAATCCGCACCCTACAGAGGGAGATGTCACAGCAGCGCATGATGAGCGATGTAGCTCAGGCCGATGTCGTAGTTACCAATCCAACGCATATTGCGGTTGCGCTGCGCTATAATGCCGCGGAGATGGAAGCCCCGGTAGTACTGGCCAAAGGGCAACGCCTGGTTGCAGAAAAAATAAAAGAATTGGCTCGTCAAACCGGTGTGCCACTGGTGGAAAACAAACCTCTGGCCCGGGCTCTGTTCAAAGCAGTGCAGATAGGTGAAGAGGTGCCAGAGGAGTTGTTCAAGGCAGTTGCCGAAGTCCTGGCATTCGTTTTTCAGCTCCGTCAGAAAAGTGGCTGAAGTAGTCTGTATCAACTGAAGTTATGAAGTGGCACGTTTGGTGCGAAGTGATATTCGATTGTCATTTCTAGAATGAGAAGGCTGAATTTTGTTTAGTACCTGGTTACATAGAATAACCCGGCATACGGATGTCCTTGTAGCCCTTGGCGTGGTCACCATCCTGGGGGTGATGATCGTGCCCTTGCCTACTTTTGCAATGGACTTCTTGCTGACGATGAACATCAGCCTGGCGCTGCTGGTTTTGATGTTGACTATCTATATTGCAGCGCCTCTCGAACTGGCAGTTTTTCCCGGTTTACTGCTGGTCCTGACACTTTTTCGGCTCTCGCTTAACGTAGCTTCTACCCGCTTGATTTTGAGCCAGGCCGATGCCGGTGAATTGATCGCGGCCTTCGGCGACGTCGTCGTGCGGGGTAATTATATCCTCGGTTTTATCATCTTCGTTATAGTCATCATTATCCAGTTTGTGGTAATCACCAAAGGCGCCGGCCGGGTAGCCGAGGTTGCCGCTCGCTTTACTCTGGATGCCATGCCCGGCAAGCAGATGGCTATCGACGCCGATTTAAATGCCGGCTTGATCGACGAGGAGGAGGCTCGCAAGCGCCGCAGTCAAATAGCCCGAGAAGCCGATTTCTACGGTGCTATGGATGGTGCCAGTAAGTTTGTCCGGGGCGATGCCATCGCGGGTATCCTGATAACCTTGATAAATATTATCGGCGGTTTCGCCATTGGGGTACTACAGCGCGACATGACTCTGATTCAGGCGCTTGAAACCTTTACTTTGCTGACGGTTGGAGATGGGTTGGTTACTCAGATACCCGCCCTTATTACCTCGACGGCAGCTGGTCTCATCATAACCCGGTCGACATCGGACGAAAATCTTGGTAGCGATATCAACAAACAGTTGACCGGACGCCCACAGGCAGGTCTAATCGCCGGCACGATGTTGGTCGCAATGGGCATGATACCCGGGCTTCCCACCTGGCCTTTTTTGAGCATTGGCATTTTGTTGTTTGTTTTATCCCTGCTGGTACGCTACACCGGGAAGAAACGCCAGGCTGAGGAAATTGCAGCTCAGCACGAGGAGGACCAACCCGAAGAGCGGCCAGAGGATTATTTGCGGACCGATTTATTGGAAGTGGAAATCGGCTACCAACTAGTGCCCCTGGTGGATACGAGCCAGGGAGGGGATCTAATAGAACGGATCGTGCAGATTCGCAAGCAGGCAGCAGTGGAATTGGGCTTTATCGTGCCCCCGGTGCGGGTGCGCGATAATGTTCAACTCAAACCAAACGAATACCAGATTAAGATCAAAGGGGAGCCCGTTGCCAGCGGCGAATTAGAGGCGCAAAATTTATTGGCTATAGATCCGGGTTTCGCAGAGGGGGAAATTGAGGGCATACAGACCACGGATCCAGCATTTGGGCTGCCGGCGCGCTGGATTGGTCAGAACATGCGGGAAAAGGCCGAATTGTTGGGGTACAACGTCGTCGAACCCGTCGCAGTATTGGCAACCCATCTGACCGAGGTGATAAACAGTCATGCCCACGAATTGATGGGTCGGCAGGAGACCCAGAATTTGATTAATGAATTCAAAAATTCATATCCCGACGTAGTAGAAGAACTCATCCCCAATGTTGTCCCAATTAGCAAGTTGCAGCGGGTGCTGCAGAACCTTTTGGAAGAACGCGTTTCGGTCCGCGATTTGCGTACGGTACTGGAAGTCCTGGGTGATTATGCAGAAATCAATGATGTCGAAGTCCTCACGGAATATACGCGCAGTGCTTTGCGGCGGTCGATTTGCAATACTTTGCTCAAGGAGTCAGCGGAAAATAATATTGCCGTATTGACGGTGGACGGAGAAGTGGAAAATCTGATTGTCGAGGGCGTCCAGAGTACCCCGGCCGGGCTGAATGTTGCAGTGGCGCCCGATCTGGCTAGCCAGATCTTTCAGTCCCTGTCGGATTTGGTGGATCAAATGGTTGCCAATGGCCAGTTGCCAATAGTGTTGACCGCACCGAGCATCCGTCTGGCATTTCGCAAGCTGACGGCGGCTAATTTTCCCAGTCTATATGTGCTTTCCTATAATGAAATCGTTCCCGAAGTGGAAGTCTCTTCAGTTGGGAATCTTGGTTTAAATTATGAAGATCAAGAAATACGTAGCGAGGAATATGCCGGAGGCCCTACAACAGGTGCGTGAGGATTTGGGTGACGAGGCCGTCATCCTGAATACCCGGCAGATTCGCAGAAATAACAGATTTAACCTGCACGACGAAGCACGGGTGGAGGTTACTGCGGCTTTTGACGAATCTACTGCTGCGCCTCCCGTAGAGGCAGAGGAGGCAAGAAAGCAGATAGCCCCGCTAGCTGCTCAGAAATACGCCGTCCAGTCCGATCTTCCCATCCAGCCCGAGTCATTGGAGGCCCCCCCCCCTCAGAGTCAATCGCATCATCAACCGCGTGCTGCATCTCGCATTGAAGAGGCGCAAAGGGGAGGAGAGGATAATCACCGGGCAGTCGAAAATGTGGAAATAGCCAGGGAATTGCGCCATTTGCGCGAAGTTGTAGCGCGCGTGGATAAGCGGGCCTCTGCAGGTATCGTTTTGCCGCATACACTCGAGCGATTGTCAGATCGGATGCATAGTATGGGGCTTGCAGAGGAAATAATTCGGTCGGTAGTTCAGAAGCTTCTTCAAGGTTTGGATGGGGAGGCTCTTGATGACCGCAGACTGGTTGCCGAACGAGCTGTGGGCCTGCTGGTGGAATCGCTGCCGAAATCCAAGGATATCATCAAGATCGGCCGGCGCCGCAAAATCATTGGTTTTATTGGTGCTTCTGGAGCCGGAAAGACTACCGCCATGGCAAAAATAGCCGCCGGCTTTGCGATGAAACGCAAGGACCGCATTGTCTTGGTGACCACGGATGACAAGCGCGTGGGGGCCCTCGATCAATCGCGGACTTTTGCCGAGGTAATAGGGGTGCCTCTGGAAGTCGCCTACGACGGAGAAGAAATCAAAGCCATATTAAAACGCTACGAAGCGGCACAATTGGTGCTGATTGATACTGGGGGATGTGGCCCCCACGATCGGCAGGCGTGGGAGCATCAGCGGCAACTGCTCGAAGTTGCCGGTGCCGATGAGGTACAGGTGGTGCTCGACGGCCTTAACAGTCTAGATCACATGCTGGACGTGATTGAAGCCAGCGCGGTTTTCGCCCAGCGGCGTCTTTTGTTTACCAAGATGGATGAAGTTGTGCGGCCCGGTGCCGTCCTTAGCGCGGCAGTGCGCAGTGGGCTGTCCACCTCTTACCTGGTTGCCGGTTCGGAAGTCCCCGGGGCGATTGAGGTGGGGGATTTGCCTAAATTGGTGGAGAAAATGATTGGCACTGCGGCTGTATCCTTAAAAGGGGGGGGGTGAAAATATGGCGATTTCAAAGCCGCGCAGCCTGGCGGTCACCAGTGGAAAGGGTGGAGTGGGCAAGAGCTGTATCGCCTTGAATTTGTCGGCAGTTCTGGCCCGCTTAGGGCAGCGAGTTCTCCTGATCGATGCCGACCTGGGGCTGGGCAATATAGGTATCCTGCTGGGGGTCAGTCCCGAGTATACAGTCGAAGATGTTTTACAGGGGAGATGTAGCGCTGAGCAAGCTGTTGTCGAAGGACCTGAAGGGATTGCGGTCCTGGCTGCCGCTTCG
>CAXFTV010000322.1:0-2000 GCA_964005845.1 uncultured bacterium | reverse complement strand
CATTTCCAGGGTACGCCGGTGCAGAATGGCACTGGCGTAACTGCCGAAAACCAATTTGTGCAGCGCCTCGGGCACCTGCTCCTCAAAACCGGGTAGGAAGTCTCCCTGGTAGCGGCCGTTGTGAGGTATATAGCCGGTGATGATGATGGTGCGCTCGCTGTCGTTGCGGATATCACCGGTAGAATGCAGCAGCGGTTCGCAAAACAGCAAGGTCGAACCCGCCGGGGCCACGACCTGGTGGATCAGCGAGGGATCTTCGCGCGCCGCCTGGACAATGCCTTCCTCTCGGCAAGTGGCTTTGTGCGAACCGGCAATCACGCAGGTACCGCCATCGTCGACCCCCAGATCCGTCAAATTGGTAATGGCTTTTACGAAGTGGCAATGATACAACCCATTGAAAGTATAATTTACAATTTCCGGACGATGCCGATGCCACAGGTAGCGTCCGGGGCCCTCGTAGTCGTCACCCGGGGCGCGGGAATTGATCGCCGCCTGCGTTTCGCTGACGCGCACCGAATTGCCCACTAATTCCTGCGCCATGCCCACGATTCGCGGATGGGCGGCATACTCCAGAAAGATCGGATCGGCCTCGAGCAGATGGTTGAAGTGATGGTGCTTGCCCAGTTGTCCATCGGTGTGGTACATGGTGCAATTGCGGATCGGTTCTTTGCTCCACAGATCCTCGCGCGCATAAAAATTTCGCTTGAGTTTCTGCAGCGCCTCCAGCATGAGCCCGACTTCGTCTTGGTCAAAAATATTTTCTATAACGACATACCCATGGACTTCAAAGTGCCAGCGCTGGGCTGCCGTCAGAGCCGGAAAGGGACGTTCCATGCCGCTGGTCTTCAACTGGGTCTGCATTTTTTCCTCCATAGATCCGGTGCGGTGTGTAGACGATTTCTTTCCTCTTCCAGGAAATCCAGGAGCGGCTTGGGGCAAGTCCAATTAACTCCAGGTCAGCGCCCGCATAAATTTCGCTCGGCCGCCATTTCAAATTGGCATTGAGCGCCGCGTATGCGCCCTCCCCACCTGCGCCGTCTCTTCGCGCCCCCCGGCAATCACCCGTGCACCTGCGTCGATGAGCGCCGCCACATTGTCGGGGACGGCCGAATTCAGAAAGGCAACTCCGTTGGCCTGGCATGCCGCCTTTACCCGCTCGCTCACCGCGGCCATTTCGGCTGGTATGGGGTGTGGCTGACGCCGATAGCCCAGCGATAGGCTCAGATCACCAGGGCCCATTTCGGCGAAACCGATACCGGGTACAGCCAGGATCTCTTCGATGTGGGGAATTGCCGCCTTCGACTCGATCTTGAGTCCCAACAGGAGTTCCCCATGCGGATTGAGCGGCCAGGGATCGGCCTTGTCCAGGTACTCCTCCGCTTCCACGCCCCAGATCGCCGCGGCGCTCACTTCCGACCCCACCCCCCGACGCCCTTCCTCCAGTTCAGAACCGACGCCAATCCGGTTAATTGGATAGCGACACGATTCCACAAAGGCGCGCACCGCCGCGGCCGATTCGGCCTGGCATAACAGGATGCCGTGCGCACCCCGCCCCAGAATCTGGCGGAACTGCCAGGCATTGTAACGAACGATAGCCTCGGAAACGCCTTCTACTGGTGCCTCGACAATCACCGCCGGCGTATTGTGGCCACTCGCCGTCGGCCCCCCGCTGACCAGACCGCCCAGGTAGGCATCCAGTCCGGCCATGTCGAAAGACCCGTGCTCCATGCCCACATTGATATAATCGGCCCAGGTAGTGGCATCTTTTTCCCCCTCTTCATGGGTGAGCACGTGACCCGAATGGGCACCGGTGTAGTAGATGGGCTGATCCTGTGCCAGCAATTCCACGGCGCGATTAATTCTCTTGGCCATAAAGTGTCCTTTCAATACCTCCAGGGCGAAAGTGGGGCCGGAGGTTCGCTGAATTTTTTGCACCCTGCAAACCGACGGGTATCCCCACTCCAGGTCGCTCTTTTCATAATCCGCCGCGCCGTGCAGTG
>CAXFTV010000321.1:0-4391 GCA_964005845.1 uncultured bacterium | reverse complement strand
TCCTGTCCGAGTCCGAAATAAAGGCGTAGCACCTCTGCCTCGCGGGCATTCAAGCCGCTCAGGACCGAATCT
Source organism: uncultured bacterium (assembly GCA_964005845.1). GTDB lineage: Bacteria > Latescibacterota > UBA2968 > UBA8231 > UBA8231 > CAXFTV01. The sequence continues at coordinate 4,319 of CAXFTV010000321.1, read as the reverse complement.
ATATCCTCCTGCAGAGTGTACTCCAGCACCTTCTCTTCGGGACTGAGTTGCTCTTCGTCGCACAGATAATCCAGTAGACAGCGCTCTTCGCCCTCGTCGAAGGTCGCGTCGAGCGAACGGATGGGCTGACTGTGTATCAAGGTCTGTTCTATTTTTTCTTCGCTAAAACCCAGAGTGCTAGCTACCTTTTCCAAAGTGGGGATGGCGCCATCCTGTTGCAACTCTTCGTAGGTGCGAGATATTTTGGCCATCATATCGATGCGGTTGACCGGCATCCGCACGGTGGATTGTTCCATCAGGGTTTGGAGAATGGATTGGCGCACCCACCAGACCGCGTAGGAGATAAATTTGTAGCCTTTGGTTTCGTCAAAGCGCTCGGCCGCGATGATCAGCCCCATATTTCCCGCACTAATTAATTCGGCCAGAGACAGACCGCGATTTTGATAGTCCTTGGCAACCGAAACGACAAAGCGCAGATTGGCCTCGACCAGTTCGTTGCGCGCCTCTTCATCTCCAGCGCGGATGCGACAGGCCAGCTCGGCCTCCTGCCCCGAAGAAAGCGGGTTGGAATCGGCGATATCGCTCAAATAGCTCGCCAGAATGGGATCGCCTTCAGTGGAGGCCTGGGGGCGCTTTTTACGCCTTTTGGCGTACTTCTGCGGTACCGCTATCTTTTGCTGTCTCAACATAACGCAACTCCCGAGTGTAAAAATGAAGACCCATTATACAATGCGCGGATTGAAAAATGGTTCCCGATCTTTGCGCGGATCTGTTGACAGAGGCGGACGGAATCTTCTTATTGAGCCCCTTTGACCCCTGGCAGAGGAGGAAAACACCCATGCGGGAAACCGATGACCACACCACGACCCTCGCCGCTATTAAGTCCCAACTGAGCCAGTTTGTGCGCGAGCGCGATTGGGAACAGTACCACTTCCCCAAAGATCTGGCCATTGGCCTGTCAATCGAAGCGGCGGAACTGCTGGAACACTTTCGCTTCCGCAGCAACGACGAGATAGCCCGGCAGTTGCAGGACGAGGAATTTTTGCGAAAAGTCGGCCACGAACTGGCCGATGTCCTCTACTTCGTCCTCCTCATGTGCAATAAGCTGGGTTTGGATGCCACCCGAACTTTGCGGGAAAAACTAGCCCTATCGGCGGCGCGTTATCCAATTGACCTGGCGCGCGGCAAGAACCTGAAATACACCGAACTCCACGACCAGAAAGGAAAACGGGAATAACCATGCCGGACCGGAATCCCTTTGTTGAACTGGTGGAAATCATGGCGCGTTTGCGCGCCGAGGACGGCTGTCCCTGGGATCGCCAACAGACCCATACTTCACTCAAGCCCTACCTGCTGGAAGAAGCCTACGAAGTCCTCGAAGCTATCGATGGCGAAGACGACGGCGAATTTTGCAAAGAATTGGGCGATGTGCTCCTGCAGGTGGTCTTCCACGCCCAAATCGCCCGCGAGGAGGACCGCTTCTCCATCGAGGAGGTCTGCCAGGCCATAGTCGACAAATTGATCCGCCGCCACCCCCATGTCTTTGGCGACACTCAGGTAGCCGGTGCCGGAGAGGTCTTGACCAACTGGGAACGCATCAAACAGGCCGAGCGCCGGGAAGAAGCCCGGCCCGCCTCGATTCTGGACGGGGTGCCGGGTCAACTGCCCGCCCTGCTCCGGGCCCAGCGCGTCCAGGCCAAGGCAGCGCGCGTAGGTTTTGACTGGCGCGACATTCGGGGCCCGCTCGACAAGGTTGAAGAAGAATTCGCCGAGTTGCGCCAGGCGTGCAAGAGCGGCAATATCCCGCACCTGGAAGAAGAATTCGGCGATCTGCTTTTCGCCCTGGTCAATGCCGGCCGCTTCCTCGAACTGTGCTCGGAGGATGCCCTGCGCCTGGCCATAGACAAGTTCGAAGGGCGCTTCCGCGCCGTCGAAACCCATTTTGCCGCCTGTGGCAAAGATCTCGAAGAGGCTTCGCTGGAAGAGATGGACCATGCCTGGGATCAGATTAAAGAGGCCGAAAATAAATAAAGTTGCCCTGGGTGTCCGCTTGAGATACCGCACCGCCATCAGCTCACAAATCGATGATTCCCCGCGCGGGCAACCGGTCCAGGAACAGTTTCTTTTCATTTTGCACCAGAACCTCGAAGAGTGCTGAAAAATTTTGTCTAGCCCGTCCCACGCTTCCACACGCCAGAGCAATAGCTGGCTCTTTTCCAGACCCATCGATTTGCTGGTTCTGGGCCTGCCGGTATGGCTGACCTGGGCGTTCTGTTTCGCCTTGCCTGCAACCGCGCTCGAGCGCACCGTGCCCCTGTGGATGTGGGTTGTCTTCATCGTCGGCATCGACGTGAGCCACGTGTGGAGTACGCTTTTCCGAACCTACCTGGATCGTGAAGAATTCGCCAACCACCGCGCCGTCCTCCTGCGCACCCCGGTACTGGCCTTCGGCCTCCTCTTCATCCTCGCCGGCCTTTCCCCATCCTGGTTCTGGCGCGCCATGGCCTACCTGGCCTTGTTTCACTTCGTCAAACAGCAGTACGGATTTTTCGCTCTCTACCGAACCCGCTTCGGCTTTAAGGTGCCGCATCGAATCTTTGCCGATGCCAAGATCATCTACCTGGCACCACTCTACCCAGTGGCCTATTGGCACTTGCAGGGCGAACGCAATTTCGCCTGGTTTGTCAGCGGCGACTTCTTTGGCCTGTCCATCCTTTCGAGCAGTGTCCTCGATCTGGTCTTGCCCCTCTGCAATGTTCTCTACTGGATTCTCATCGCAGGCTGGTGCGCCGAGGAAATCTACCTGTGCCGCAAATGCCGGATCCCCCTGCCCACAGGCAAAATCCTGTGGCTGCTGACCACGGCTGGCAACTGGTACCTGGGCATTGTCCACTTTAATTCCGATATCGTCTTTACCCTGACTAATGTCATCGCCCACGGCGTGCCCTACATCGCCCTCATCTTCTTTTACATCGACAAAAAATCCAGCATTAAAGCTCCCGAGCGACCAGCATCCAAGGCCCAGATTGGCACCAGCATCCTATCTATAATGATCTTCAGCTTGCTACTGGCCTTTGGCGAGGAATACCTGTGGGACATGTTCCTCAACCGGAGTCGAAGCGCTCTCTTCGAGTGGTTTTTTGCCTATCCGCTGCGCGCCTTGCAAACGCCGCAGGGCCAGGCCCTGGCCCTGGCCCTGCTCTCCGTCCCCCAGGTCACCCACTACGTACTCGACGGTTTCATCTGGAAGAACAACGAGAAAAATCCCTACCTGAAAAAAGTTTTCGCATGAATCCCTTGAATAGCCCACCCTCGTCAAGCTGCATCATCGATGCGGAGTATACCTGCTCCGTCTCGGCAGAGAGCCCTCTGGCCGCAAAACGGCCCTCCGGACCGGCTCCCCCCGGAACTGCGATCGAATATTACCGCACATCCCTTTGCAACTCCTCCCCGGAGCTTGACCTGCAATCCAAAAAACGATAAGCTAAACCACACGAGAGAACCGGCTAGAGGCAATGCAAAGGCAAAAAGACGGCTCGGCGCCGTCCAGAGATAACCCCTCTGCAGGCGGCCCTGCACGCAGACACCGGTGCCGCAGCAGCCCGACCAGCATAGAAAATCTTTCCTATGGAACGCGTTAGACAGCAACTGGAACACTGCCTGGAAAAATTCCGCGCCGGCCAATTGCGCGAAGCGGATCTGCAACAGGTGATCGACACTCTGCTCCACCACGACAAAAGGGCCACCCCCCAACGCCTGCTCTACCTCCAGGCAGCCAGCACGGCCGTCACGGCACAGGTGTGCGGCATGTCGCTCTTTGATGCGGAAGGACAGCACGATGGGCCCGACGACCCCGACGACTGGCCCTACCAGAGCGTACTCGAAGCCATGCTCGACGGCTGGCGGATCATCAAATTCCCCGAGACCGCGCTCATTATGGCCGGGGAAGAAGAAGCCTACGGTCTCGGCTGCGAATTCATCCTAGAAAAGTAAAAAGGATCTGTGCGATGTCCGATGCCTCCTTCGACTGCCCACCTACTCTGACTGACCAGGAAGTACTCGAGTTCTGCAAAAATGGCTACCTCATCCTCAAAGCCGTGGTGCCCGATGAGATCAATCGCCGCACCCTCGGCTTTCTCGATGAACATCCCTCTAACGAACCTATGGAAATCCTCAACGAGGACTGGTTCGTAGACGCGGTGATCAAAAATCCGCAAGCGGCCGGCGCCGTGCGTTCCCTTCTGGGCCCCAACTTCGAACTGCCCCGACTCATAAGCAACCACCGGGTGAAATGCCCGCTCACCCACAGCGGCGGCCGG
>CAXFTV010000320.1:0-10530 GCA_964005845.1 uncultured bacterium | reverse complement strand
TCTCCGGTTCGAGGTCGTGCCGGCGCTCCCAGTAGTGCCGCGCGATTTCCGCCGCCAGTTCAACGGCCTGGTCGATGTCGCCGTCGCTTACCACCAGTCCACCGCTGCCCATATCGGGCACGTCCATGTAGGGATGAATCAAAAACAGGCTGGTGGAGAGGACGCCGGCCCGGCCTTCGAGCGACTTGGCAAAACGCATCAATTCGGCAAAGGGATCGTCGTCGTTGGTGGAGCCGTGCACCGCGCTGGTTATCACCGGAACCTTGCCCATAGCCATGGTCGGCCGGCATTTACCCGCGAGCATATCGAGCAGCAGGCGGGCGCCGCGCTGGCCGGTGCCGTACTGATCGTGGTGGGGGTAGGTTTCCCAGCCGAGCAGGGCGTCGGCACAACGGACCATCTGAGCCGTTACGTGGGCGTGCAGATCGAGCGTGGCCACGATCGCTATATCGGGGCCGACCAGGTCGCGGACGCCCTGAATCATATCGCCTTCGGGATCGTCCAGACCATCGACGAGCGCCGAACCATGGATCGGCATCAACACCCCGTCCACCGGCAGCACCTGTTGCAGGCAGTCGAACAACTCGCCGCGCAGCTGCTGATAACACGGACTCGTAATCGGGCCGGCGGCCAGCGCCGAAGCGTAGATCAGCGGCACCGGCTCGGCCTGCCCCTGGCGCAGAGCTTCCAGCATCCCGCCGACGACGCTGGTGGTCGAAGCCAGTATTTCGTCGCCGCGCAAAAGCTCGGATTGCTCATACGAACCGAGGTCGGTGGGCAGGCCGCCGAAGTGGTTGCACTCGGTCAGAATACCCCCGAGGGCGATGCGCAGTTTCTCTCCCATTGGTCTTTCTCCGGAATGAATGCGGCCCTGGCCAAGGCGCGAAAATGGACTACATGCCTAAGATACCTTGGCGGCTCTCTCCAGGTCAAGTAGTCGGAACAATCCAGTTGACCTGCGGTGAATGAGGTCGTTTTTTATGTGCAACCAGCGGAGGACAACATGAAAATAACCCAGGTCCAGACCATTCCCATCGACCGGGCGCGCCACGGCGTGCTCGGCTACCTCGTCCTGGTGCACACCGATGCCGGCCTCACCGGCCTGGGCGAAGTGGCCGCCGATTGCCATCCCACCACCGTGGCCCACGCCATCCGACAGCTGCAACTGGTGGGCCGCGACCCACGCCGCATCGAGGAATTCTGGCAGACATTCTACCAGGGCAGTTTCTGGCGCGGCGGTCCCATCTGGACCAGCGCCCTCAGCGGCGTCGAGCAGGCCCTGTGGGACATCAAAGGAAAAAACCTGAATGCCCCTGTCTACGAGTTGGTGGGCGGCCGCCTGCGCGACCGCATCAAGCTCTACACCCACACCCTCTTCGAGGACCAGTCGCCGCGCGAATTCGCCGACTCGGCCCGCGCCGCCGTCGATCTGGGCTTTCGGGGGCTCAAATGCGATCCCTTCGGCAACGCCGTGCAGCGCCTGGACATCGCCGATATGCGCCTGGCCGTGGCGCGCATCCGCGCCACCCGCGCCGCCGTCGGCCAGGATATAGAAATCCTCGTCGAGGGCCACGGCCGCCTCAGTCCCAATATGGCCATCCGCATGGCCCGCTTGCTGGAAGAGTTCAACCCCTTTTTTTTCGAAGAACCGGTGCCGCCCGAAAACGTCGACGAAATGGCCCGCGTCGCCGCCGCCATCAACCTCCCCGTCGCCACCGGCGAGCGCCTCTACACCCGCTGGTCCTTTCGCGAGCTGCTGGAAAAACAGGCGGCCGACTACATCCAGCCGGACCTGTGCCACTGCGGCGGTTTTGCCGAAGGCCGCAAGATCGCCGCCCTCGCCGAAGTCTATCACGTCCATTTGCTGCCCCACAATCCCAACGGCCCGCTCTCTACCCTGGTGGGCGTCCATCTGGGTGCCTGCACGCCCAATTTCGAAATGCTGGAATACCCGCGCCAACCCGCCGACCAGGCCCGGCTTTTCAAAAATATGCCGGCGATAAAAGACGGCTGGATAGAGGTGCCGGAGGGACCGGGCTGGGGCGTGGAACTGGACGAAGAGGCGCTGGCGCAGTTCGCGCCGGAGGAGTGAGGCGGGAGGCTATTTCCTGAGGCCGAAGTATACAATCGAGCCAAATATTATCAACCAGAACAGAAAAATGCCGCCCACGATCTGCAGTCCCGCCCAGGTCGTCTTCGGCACGTAGTTTCCACCCTCCAGCACCCAGTCCTGCTCTTCGGCGACCAGCCTGGCCTCGGGTTGGGCAGGTCCTTCGGAACGCGGCGCGCTATCCTTGAAATGCCGTGCGCTTCCAACCAGCACAATGCCCAGCAGCAGAATCAGCAGACAGCCGAGCAAAGAGATATAGACCTCCCAGCCGCGCCCGGCAAATGCAAAGGACAGCACCCCGGTAGCGACTATGACACAGCCAATGGCCGCGAACAGGCCGGCGCCCCAGGTGACCAGGCCGGAGTGGTTGGCGACGCGGTCGGGATCGCATCCCATTACCAGATGCGGCTGCTTTTTGACCTTGATCAAATAGGCGTAGAAAAAAGCCGGGAGGCTGCAGACGCTACAAACCAGCAAGGCTATTAAACCTTTTTCCACCTCTTGAATCTCACTTTCCAACTAGCGGCCGGTTGCTTTGCCATATTCGGCTCCTCAATTTTCCGAGCCCTAAAGCGCGGCCGACTTCAAACTGCTATCTCACTTGCCGGCCGCGCCTCGTGGACCATGGCCGGCCACACCCGCTCGCGGCGATTATAAGCGGCTTCGTCCAGGCCGCACAGCCAGTTCCAGGTGCGTATCCGCCGCATCGAATCCCGGTAGGCCTCGACCTCGCTCACATAGGGCATCCGCGCCCGGTCCACGTACTCGGGCACCTCCTCCGATTCGATCAGCCAGTCGCGCCTAGGCGCGGCCTGGCGGAAATAGGAGAACTTGATCATGCTGCGATATTTGTGGTTCAATTTGGCGCCGGCTTTGTGCCAGATGCCATAGCGCGTCAGCGCCACGGTGCCGGCCGGCACCACCAGCGGCACCTGCCCGACGATATCGCCATAGTGGGAGATGGCCTCGCGGTCGACGGCACGGCAGTGCGAACCGGGCAGAATCGTGGTCGGTCCATCCTCGGGATTCACGGCTTCCGGATAGTAGTAGCACTGCAACTCGGTGACGTCCCAGCCGCTGCCCGAAAGACCATCCGAATGCCAGGTCTGGCCCACGTGGGGAGCTTCGAAAAGGTGGTTGTGGCCCCGCCTTGGAACCAGGAAATCCGCCCCCAGCAGCGAGCGCACCACTCCTGCAATCTGCACTTGCAGCAGGACCTCGCGGACAAAGTCCGGAGAGTCGATGAGCGCGCTGACCTGCGCCCCTTTCGATGCCGTGCTGCAATGCCGATTGAAATCCTCGTCTACTGCGCCTTCGAGCACGACGTAGCCGTTGGCGACAAAGTCCATCACCGCATCGTCGTCCATGGTTGGTAGAATTTCGGTCATTTCTACACCCACTTTTCCAGAATGAATTCAAAACCCAGATAGTCGTTGTCCATGCCCTGGCAGGAGTACAACTTGGAAATCGGAAACTGCACGATGCGCCAGCCCCCGGCCACCGCTTCCAGGACCGAGCCATAGGGCGGCTCCTTTATCGGCAAGGCGGGCTCGTGGGGCTGGGTCGAATCGTAGAAAATACCCGAGCACATATTGCCCGACCTGGAGTTCAGGTGGAGCCCCAGTTGCCGGGGCTCGGCCAGCAATGCCTCCAGCTGGTCGAGATCGGCGACCTCCAGTCTGCCGGGGCGCATTTTTTCCCGGCTCGCGGCGATACACTCTTCGACGGCGGCTTTCATAATTTCCTCTCTGGGGGTACTGCTGTATTTTCGCTGGTCAATAAATAGGCAAAATCGCCGCCGATGTCCACTGCCTCCCGATTCCCGATATTGCGCCCCGGTTCGTTTCTATCTTATAATCAGTGGTTAAATCTGGGAAGGCTGTCTATGAAAACCGCCGTCTTATACGAAGCGCACGCACCGCTGATCATCGAAGAGCTGGAATTGAACCAGCCCGCTCACGGCGAAGTGCGGATCAAGTTGCAGGCCAGCGGCGTCTGCCACTCCGACTGGCACGTTATCAAAGGCGAATGGACCCACGTGCCCCTGCCCCTCATCCTGGGCACGAGGGCGGCGGCGGCGGCGAAGCAGTCGGCGATCACGTAGTCCTGTCCTGGGGCGAAGTCGCCCGCAGCGTGCTGGAGTTCGCATAAATCCCTGAAACCAATCTGCAAAGGAGCTCGAAATGCTACCCATCATCGATACCCACCAGCACATGTGGGACCGCAATATCTTCAACCTTACCTGGATTGCAGGAGCCGGTTCGCTCAACGCCGATTTCCTGATGAGCGACTACCTGGAGGCGAGCCGCGATATCAACGTGGTCAAAACTGTCTACATGGAAGTAGACGTGGACCCGCAGCAACAGCGCAAGGAGGCCGAATACGTCAGCGCATTGAGCCAGAGCCCGGACAATCCGATGGCCGCAGCCGTGGTTTCCGGCCGCCCGGCCGCAGAGGACTTTGCCGCCTATGCGCGAATGCTGGCCGCCGACCCCAGCATCAAGGGGATCCGCCAGGTCCTGCACACGCCCGCGACCCCGCCGGGCACCTGCCTGGAAAAAACCTATCTAGAGGGCGTGCGCCTGCTGGGCGAGCTCGGCTTGAGCTTCGACATCTGCATCCGCCCGGGTGAGCTGGGCGACGCCGTGCAACTGGTCGACCAGTGCCCCGACACCCGCTTCATCCTGGACCACTGCGGCAACGCCGATCCCCTGGTCGTCAGCGGCGCGAAAGAGTCCGAACCCGACGACCCCTACGAACACGGTCGCCAGCAGTGGCTGCGGGATATGGCCGAGCTGGGCAAGCGCGAAAACGCGGTGTGCAAGGTATCGGGCATCGTCGCCCGGGTGCCGGCAGAGTGGAGCGCCCGGGACCTGGCTCCGACCGTCGATCACTGCCTCGATTCCTTCGGCCCCGACCGCGTTGTCTTTGGCGGCGACTGGCCGGTCTGCACCCTGGGCGCCCCTCTGCACGACTGGGCCACTGCCCTGCGGGAAATAATCGCCGACCGCAGCGCGGCGGAACAACTTAAACTGCTGCACGACAACGCCGCGCGACTTTACGGCCTGGATTGAAAAACCGCTGGGTGGCGCCCGGCGCCGCGCTATCGGCGCTGCACTTCAAAGCAAGCTGAGCTCGTCGGGCCCGAAGAAAAAGCCGTGTTCGAGGTCCAGTGAAAGCTGCACCTTCTCGCCTTCGCGGATATTGTGGTCGCCCTGCACCTGCACCCTGATTTCCTCGCCCTTGCAGTCGACCAGGACCTGTGAGCGGCTGCCCATCAGTTCGATGAGTTCGACGCCGCCGGCGATGTGCCCGGCGACCCCTCCGATACTGATAAACTCGGGCCGCAGACCCAATTTCAGCTCATCGCCGGTCTTGCGCAGGGCCTCTCGATAGGCTTGCGGCACCGCTGCCTCGAAGAGCGACGAAACCAAATAGACCTGGTCGCCGCGCTCCTCCACCCGGCAGGTGAACAGATTGATCGGCGGCGAGCCGATAAAGGTGGCGACGAAGAGATTGGCGGGCCGGTGGTAGATATTGTGCGGCGTATCGAACTGCTGGACCACGCCCTCGTTCATCACCGCGATTTTGTCGCCGATGGTCAGGGCTTCTTCCTGGTCGTGGGTGACGAAGATCATGGTGGTGTGAAGTTGCCGCTGGATGAGTTTGATCTCGGTGCGCATTTCGACCCGCAACTTGGCGTCCAGCGACGCAAAGGGCTCATCCAGCAGGAAGGCATCGGGCTCCATGACCATGGCGCGGCCCAGGGCGACCCGCTGCCCCTGGCCTCCGGACAGCTCGCCTGGATAGCGTTCCAGGAGCTGGTCGATCTTCAACAGGCCCGCCGCTCGTTCGACGCGGCGGGCGATCTCCTCGCGGCCCAGGCTTTTCTTCATATCCAGCCCGAAAGAGATATTGCGGCGCACGTTGAGGTGGGGAAAGAGCGCCGTGGTCTGAAAGACAAAGGCCAGGTTGCGATCTTTGGGAGCTACCCCCCTCAAATTGCGGCCGCAGACGGTGATGGCGTCCTCGTTATCGGGTTTTTCGAGCCCGGCGATGCAGCGCAGGGTCGTGGTCTTGCCGCAGCCGGAGGGGCCCAGCAAAACCAGCAATTCGCCGCTGGCTATGTCTAGATCGACGTCGTCACAGGCCACCACGCCAGCCGGCTGAAAGGTCTTGCGCAGGGCGTTTACCCGAATCCCCGCACGATCCTCGGATTGAATTTCGCGTCGTTCTTCCATCTGCCTCCGGATGCTAAACCGCGGTCGCAAAAGTTTGCGACAGGTATTTCTGCGCCAGCATGTACACCGCCACCGGCGGCACGCCCGCTATCAGGGTCATGACCGCCAGCATTTCCCACTCGATTCGTTCGCCGCCGGCGGTGGCTATGTAGATCGCCACCGAAGCCGTCTGCGGCCCACCGCCGGTGGTGAGCATATTCGAGAATAAAAAATCGCTCCAGCCGTACAGAAAAGACAAAAACAGGACCGAGATGACAACCGGCTTGGCCAGCGGCACCATCACTTTGTAGAAAGCCTGGAACTGGGTGCAGCCATAGACCATGGCCGCCTCTTCGAGATGCGGCGACAGCTGGGCGAAAAAGCCGCGCAGAATCCAGACGCAGTACGGCACCGCGAAGATCTGGAAAGCCAGCCACAGGCCGAGAAAGGTATTGAAGAGTCCGACCTTTATCCAGATGATGGTAAGCGGCACGATCAACAGGATAAAGGGAAAGACCAGAGTGCCGACGATCAGGTAGAAAAAGGTTTCGCGGAAGCGGAATTTTTTGCGGGCAAAGATGTAGGCTCCCGGCAGGGAGATGAGAACGGCCAGCAGGGCCGACCCCAACCCGGCGATCAGACTGTTAAATAAAAACTGGTGGAAGGCGAAGATCTCAAAGACATCGGTCCACGCCTGCAGGCTGATTTTTTCGGGCACCCAGCGGGTCTCGAATACTTCGCCGGGCTCTTTGAAGGCGGTCGCGATGATATAGGCGTACGGAATGAGAATCAGAGCCAGTACCAGCCCCAGGACCGCAAAGGAGATTATTTTCTGGAACGCGCCCACGCGCGTATAGTTTTGCGCCACAATTGCCTTTCTCGACTAGAGGGAATGACGGCGCATACTGCGCTGATACAACCAGCCAAAGGGCAGCAGCAAAATCGCCGTGAAGGCCACCAGGAATAATCCGACGGTAAAGGCCATACCGAAATCACCGGACATGAAGGCAAAGCGATACATCAGGATGCTGAGGACGCTGGTATCGTACCCGGGACCGCCGCCCGTCAGCGTGAAAGGTTGTTCGATCTTGGCCAGATTAAAGGCCAGCCGCAGAATGACGACGATCAGGATGGCCGTCTTGATCCGGGGCAGGGTGACGACCATGAAGCGCTGCAGGATATTGGCGCCGTACATTTCCGCCACTTCGTAGTACTCGCGCGGGATCGACTGCAGCGAAGAGAGGATGATCAGGAACATGAAAGGCCAGAAGGTCCAGGTCGCCACAAAGGTGATGATCCAGCGCGCCCAGACCCCGTCCGAGAACCAGTAGATCGGCTCGTCCATGAGGCCGAATTGCATCAGATAGTGCGGCACCATGCCGAGCCCGGGGTCGAGCAAAAACAGCCAGATGGCGCCGACGACCACGGGCGGCATGGCATAGGATACGATCATGATGCCGCGCCACAGCGATTTGAAGGGGATAAAGGGCTGGTTCATGACCAGGGCCGCGGCCAGCGCAACGAGCAACTGGAAGAAGGTCGACAGGCAGTAAATAGCCGTGGCTTTGATGGCGTCCCAGAAGTAGTCCGCCCGCAGAAATTTGCCGTAGTTGTCGAGGCCGCGCCACTGGGGCTCGCCCATAAAGGGCCACATGTGAAAGCTCATCCATATCCCCTGGATGAAGGGCAGCCACAAGAGCAAGAGCATGAACAAACTGGTGGGCAGGAGGAAGAGGATAACCAGCTTCCGTTCCTGTGGATCTAGCACTGTAAAGGACTCCTCAGACTTGTAGAGCTTCGTCGACTTTGGCGGCGTAGGCCTTGAGCTCGGTTTCCACCGGGGCGCCCTGGAGCATCTTCTGTCCGTGTGGCGCCAGCAGATTGTACTGGAAGTCGACCGACTTGGGATGGTTGGACCAGGCCCGCGGCGGCGTCGGCGTTTCGAGCATGGCAATCATCGCTTCGCCATAGCCGTCCGGAGCGCCCATCGAGGCATCCCAGGTATCGCGGCGCGCGCCAAAGCCCGATACCTGGGCATAGGCGATCTGGTTTTCGGGCAGGAGCCACTCCTTGATAAATTCAAATGCGGCCTCTTCTTTGAGCGCCGCATCCGGCCCCTCCTGCTTTACTATGCACATCGGAAACCAGGCCAGGCAGGCGTGGGATCCCGAGGTGCCGCCGCTCAAAGGGAAGTGCGGCGACCACTGGATGGTGCCGTCCGCCATCTCGTCGGGCAGCCTGTTCAGCAGGGTGCCGCGGTTGAGCAGATCGGCGTGCACGATGCTCTTGCGGCCCTTGATCAGCTCTTCGAGGGAGGCCTCGTCCGAACTCTGTACCGTCTGCGGCGAACTCAATTTGTGTTTTCTGAATACGTCGACGTAGAACTGCACGCCTTTGATCCAGGCTTCCGAGGTGGCGGTCGAATGCGACCAGGTGGCGTCGATAAAATCGTCGTTGGCAGCATCGAGCGAGCGAATCCAGCCATTCAACTGGGTATCGGCAAAATCCCATATCTTGCCGTAGACTTCGGTGGGATATTTTATGCCCGCTCCCTGCAACTCCTTGCACAGCTGGATATAGTGATCGGTATCGCGAATTGGAAAGTTCTTTTCGAAGTCGATGCCGGCCCTTTCGAAGTGGTCCCGGCGCACCACCGCCGGAGCCTGGGCGATCAGCCCGAAGGGCAGGTCCATGATGTCGTCGGCATCGTCGAAACCGCTGTTCTGCTGCTTGATGATCGGGAAAGTCCATTCGATCGCAGTTCGGGTTTGTTCATCCAGCTTATTTTCAATGAAGTCGTTCAGGGGTCGCAGGAAGGAGCGCAACTGCCCGGTCCAGCGCGCACAGGCGTCGAATACGGTTGGTTTGATGCCGCCGATTAAATTGGTCCGATACTTCGGGCCGACGATATCCCCGTAGCTGTTCCAGGATACGTTGACCGTGGCCCCGGTGCGCTGTTCAAAGGCCTTGATGATATCGGTGCTCAGGCGCCGCACCATTTTGTTCTGCACCCCGATCATGTTCCAGTAATCGATGGTGACGCCTTTGAGATCGCTCTTGGGCGCGGCGAAAAGCAAATCGGGCGTCAGCGAGGTGGCGATGCCCAGGGCGGCCAGAGTGCCGCTTTTTTTGAGGAAATCCCGCCGCGTCTGCGCGCGTGAAAATTTTGCGGTCATGATGCTCCCTTCAGCCTTTCTTCGCTTTAATCTTCGAACGGACGAAATCGATCCCCGCGTCGGACACCGGATTGATTTTTTCGCGCTGCTCACCCTTTTCGTCGGCGTGCACCAGTTTGATGGTATAACTGCCATCCGGCTGCTTGAAATATGCGGCCGAGACAAAGCCCCTGACGTTTTTGAACAGGCCGTAGCGGTTGCGCTCTTCCAGGTCGATCTCGGCGCCGACCTCCTCGCTGATCGCGAAACTCTCGGGTCCCCTCCGTTCTTCCGCGCCTTCTTCGCCTTCCGTCTCGCCGCTCTCCCGAGCAGTTCCCCCCCTTAATTCTGTGCCACTCTCGAGCAGGTGCTGCAGGCTGTCAAGCCGGCCTTCGGCCCGGCTCAGGTGCCCCTGCACAATTTCGACTAGCTGCTGCAGACTATCTACTTCCGCCCGCACGGCCTGCAGCGAAGCGGCGGCGCGTTCCTCGCCCAGCGCGCTCAATGGCACGAGCGCGACGAGGGCAATAAAAATCAGTTTTTCATTGTTCATACGTATTCCTCGCAAAATTGGTGTTTAGCCCTCGGGATTTTTGAGCGCCCTGCCGTCTGCGACCTGGCAGCCTTGCAGCAAGGTCCGCTGCACGAGCAGATCGTGCTCCAGGCTATAGTCCGGCTCCTTGCCGCCCCTGATGCAGGCGGCCAATTCGCGCAGCAGGGATGGGGACTCCGGCGTCTCGACGACTTCGATCTCCTGCCAGCCCTCTTTGTAGTTCTCCACCGGTTTTTCCAGAAATAGACGGAGGTTTTCCGAGGCCAGCGGCGCGTGCAGGGCAGTGCCGCCGGTGCCGTGGACCTCAAGTCGGCGCGCCATGCCCATCTGCATACCGGTGGTATCGATCGTCCCCAGACCGTTCTCGAACTCGTGCACCACCACCGCATTGTCGACCTCGGCGCGATCGCCGTAGTGGCGCCCCAGCACCGGGTGGACCTGCCGCGGCGCGCCCATGAGGCGGACCATCAGGTCCACCAGGTGACCGGCCAT
>CAXFTV010000319.1:0-2662 GCA_964005845.1 uncultured bacterium | reverse complement strand
TTCGCAACCTGGGGCAGCAGGCAGTGCAGATTCGCTATGATCTGCGCTTTTTTGACGAGGATCTCTTTCTGGTGGACCGCTTTATTCCCTTTGGCCAGCCGGTGCGCCTGGGGGCGGGTGCCACCGCGGAGGCGGCCGGTGCGTTTTTTTTGCGCCTCGGCGATGCAGGGGAACTCAGGCTCATAACCACCATGCGGGTGGTGGCCCGCATCGAAGCTGCTCCCTAGGAGGTGACGCTTGTGCTTCGACATTCTGGTCAGAGCGGTCGCCCAAATGGTCGAAATTATATAAGTAGCAATAATTTAATCGAGGTAAGATAGTTTTAATCGTGGGAGCCAGGAGAAAATTTGCGACCAAATGGTCGAATCAGTCTATCTGTTTTCTCTTTGTTTATTTATCTTTTAATTTCTCTGTAAACAGAGACTTAGGCGTTTGTACTCCGGGTTTTTTCAGGTGCTGGCACAAGCTTTGCATTACGAAGAGGTAAAGTAACCAGGAGGAAAATGCGCATGGAAAATATAAATGATCTTTCAGACCGGGAAGTTCTGCTGCGAGCCTCCGGGGATAACGCCTACCTCATCGTCCTGGTAGAGCGCTATCGCAGTGCGCTGTACAATTTCGTCTTTCGCTTTGTGGGGTTGCGGGAGACGGCCGAAGACATTGTCCAGGAAACTTTTTTGCGCTGTCTCAAGCACAGTCACAAATGTCCGCCAATCCAGTATGTTTCCACCTGGCTCTACACCATTGCCGCCAACCTGGCCAAGACCGAGTTGCGGCGGCGCAAACGCTGGCAGTGGGTACCGGTCGAAGCCAGTGAAGGAGAAGAGAAAGTATCGTTTTACGAGCCGGTGGACGCCGCGCCCTTGCCGGACGCACAGACCGATACACACTTGGTGCATAAGACCATAATCCAGGCCATAGAGGAACTTCCGGAGGAGTTCCGCGAGGCGGTTTTGCTGCGGGATTTAAATGGCTTGGCCTACGAGGAAATTGCCCGCATCACCCGCTTGCCGGTCGGCACGATCAAGTCCCGGGTCAACCGCGGGCGGATTCGCTTGCAAAAAGAGCTTTTGCCCCTGGGGAAGGAAGTTTTGGGCGCGCTGTCCTGAGGCGGCCCCTGGGGCAAGGGTACAGCGGCATAACTCTGCCGCCAAAAAAGCTGAGATAGTACAATCCAGATAGTAGACCTTTGAGAGGAGATAGACAATGATTGCGAGACGAGTAGCAATGCTGGTTGCCATCCTTGCTCTGGGCCTGGCAGTGCAGGCGCAGGCGCACGGCAAAAAAGGGCGTCTGAAGCACCATGGCGGCCACAGAATAAAAGCCGCCCTGGATTTGAACGCGGAGCAGTTGGCCCAGCTGGAGGTTTTAAAGGCGCAGCACCGAGCGCAGAGGCAGGCGATGCGCGACGAACACAAGCAGGCTTTTGAGGCTCTTCTCGACGACCGGCAACGGACCATTCTGGAGGAGCATCGCGCTCGTCGCGCCGCAGAAGGTCGCGATCGCCGTTGCGAGCGTCCGGACCTGGGGCTCAGTGAGGAACAAAAGGAGGCAGCAGCCGTTCTAAGAGAAGGGAACAAAGCGGCACGGCGGGCTCTGCGCGAGGAATTCAAAGCCGCTTTCGAAGCCATGCTCACCCCTGAACAACTGGCGACCCTGGAGGAGATAAAGGCCAATAGGCCCCACCGCAAAGACGGAACTGACAAGGCGAGCGGGGATGCGAATGAGGCTGGAGACACTGCGACCACAGCGGCCCTGAAGATAGACCTGGGAAATGATGGAGCGCCGACAGCCGTGGAGGATGTGAGTTGGGGCCGGATCAAGGAGCAGATGGGTCAGTAGATATTGGAGCTATTTTTCTGAGCACCCTATCCATCGGCAGGTGGTTGGAGAGCAGGAGTTGGGATTTCCCGGCTCCTGTTTTTTTACTGGGGCCTCTGGGCGTTGCTTGGGGCCCTGTTCTTTCCATGGCGCCGGAGCTGCAGGGGGCGAGGAGTGCCCCACGGACGAAGCCTGTGGCGTTTATGCAGGCCAAAAGGCTGGAGGGTAAAATGAGGATTCGAATGGCGGCCAGCTTGCTGCTGGTACTGGGGATGGTTTGGGCTTCCACTGCAACTACCCTGCAGCGTTATGATCTGCGCGAATTGAGCGTGCGGGCCAGGCAGATCTTCCTGGCTACCTGTGTGGGCACGGGAAGCGAAGAGCTCGAGGGGAGAATCTTTACCCGCGTTGAGTTCGAGATACAGGAGATGGTTAAGGGGAGGGACGAAGAGCGCGTCGTGGTGTACTTCCTCGGGGGCGAGTATCGGGGTACGCGGCTGCACCTGGCGGGTATGCCGACCTTTGTGGAGGGGGAGGATGTGGTGCTTTTTCTCACCGGCAAAGATGCGCTGAACAACCCCTGGCCCGTCGGCCTGGCCCAGGGGAAATTCCGGGTCGATTACCGCGGCGCGGCGCGCAAAGCTACCGTATCCCGCGATCTGGCAGGAGCGAGTTATTATCCAGCAGCGGCCGCTGCGGCGGCCAAGAGTGCCACTGCGGCACCCCTGGATGGCATGCCGCTGGAGGAGTTTCTGGCGCGGGTGCGGAGTTACAGCGGGGAGGGAGGGCAGCGTGATTCTCCATGAAAAAAGGAGCAGAGGCTGGGCAAAATGGGTAGGTG
>CAXFTV010000318.1:0-5963 GCA_964005845.1 uncultured bacterium | reverse complement strand
GATAAAAAAATCACCGCTATACCAACAGCTCAGAGAGTTTGGCCAAATGGCCGCTTAAAAAGTGTCCACAGTATTGTGGATAGATCGTCACTTTTATCAACATTATCACTTTTATCAACATTTTCAACAGATTTTTCCGCCGAACAAGAATACAGGTTGATAACAAACAGCGCCGTAAGGGATAGCAATGGCAAGCAGCGGTAGTTCATCAGTAACTCCCATCGAGAAGAAGAGTCTACAAATCAATTAAAGTCTAATAAGAATGGGCATTGTTGTCATGTAATGCTATGACTTACATCATTTTTTCGGATTTACTTTTGTTCCAAATTTTCGCTTGAAGGGCAGTGCCAGTTGGGCGACTGGTCGGGCGGCAAAATCCCACTGTTGCGGAGTTGTCGCCAGGTTGAACTTAGCAGTGGGGGCTGGTTAGATAATTTGGAGGGTATTGGGGTGCAGCAGCAGCCGGGTGTAATCCATCCCATTTGGGAGGGAAATAATATCTTCAAAGGGAGTAAAAAGGGAGGTAATTGGAGCTACTGGCGGAATTGGCTGAATCGAGTGTAGGAGTGCTTGAGCCCATAATCGCTTCCCGCTGGCGAATCTGCAATGAAGAGTAAAGAGACCCCAGGCCGGTGCAGCTGTCCGGCTTTTACTATGATCCGCTCTAGAGCCTGTTGCCATCGTGGAACCTGCGCTATTTTGTAGAGATTGAAAGGGGCCCAAATCGTGTCAAATAGTAGAGATTTGGTAGCCGGATAAAGTGGAAATAATATTAGGTGCTGTTTTCGAAAATTAAAATCGATAGGAACTTAAATGGCAAATGAAATTCTCGATGGCAGAAAACGCCTCTTCGTCGACCGGGCAGATATCGAACTACAGGAAAACGTCGAGCGCGTTTTTTACCCGGCGCAAAAGTGGGGTACTCATCCCGTATTGCGGCAGGAGGCTCCGTGGGAGCAGAATGGCGGTATGACGGCGTCGGTGATATTCGACGCAGAAGAAAAAATTTTCAAAGCCTGGTACATGGCCGGCTTTTATGCCAAGGGCATTGAACACGTGCAATGTCTGGCCACTTCGGTCGATGGTATACACTGGGAGCGTCCCCAGCTGGGTTTGCATGAAGCACTCGGCTCAAAGAACAACAACATTGTCATCCCGGCGACCTATCACGAGGGCAAGGATCACTGGGAGACCATGTTGAAAGATCCCCTCGGCAACTCCGTCAGAGAGCGCTACAAGGCCATTGGCTGGTCGAGCTGGGACTGGGAAGGGCCGCTGTCGGGCATTTACAGTGCGACCTCACCGGATGGCGAGAATTGGTCCCATTCCCCCGAGCCGATTTTCCGTTATCACCCGCGTCCCAACAGCGCCGATCTGGGGCCGGTCGGGGATGCGCAGTCACTGATGGTCGACACGGAGCGCCAGCGCTACGTGGCCTTTTTGCGCGGCGTGCCGGAACGCCTCAAGAGCACGAGCGAGGATTTCATCCATTGGACGCCTCCCGAACCCTTTCTGGCGCCCTTGCACGAGGAAGAATCTCTATATAACAATACCGGGTTCAACTACGGCGCCCACTATCTGGGTTTGCTCACCCACTTCGACAAGCGCCCGCTGACCCAGACCCAGGTGCTGCGGCTTTTGTGGAGCCGCGATGGGGAGCGCTGGCAGCGCAGCGTCGGCGAAGCGCTGATAGATCTGGGTGGGGTGGGTGAGTGGGACCGCTTTCAGATTATGCTCACTGGCGCTGCGCCGATTCCGGTAGGCGACAAGCTCTATATCTATTACCGCGGCACCGCCAGGCGGCACGCCAAGTTGCAGCGGGAGTTCGACCCGCGGATCGCCGCCGACCAGGACGAGGGCATGGCCATTGGTCTGGCGACCTTGCGGCTGGATGGATTCGCCTCGATAAACGCCAGCTTTGAGGGGGGGCGCCTGATGACCAGGCCCTTCTTGCTCGAGGGAGAGCAGCTGTGGGTCAACGCCAAGGCGGATTACGGCAAGTTAGCGGTAGAATTGCTCGACGAAGAAAACAAAGTACTGCCCGGTTACGCAGCCACCGATTGCATCGACGTGGTCGAAGATGGGGTGGCGCTGCCGGTGCGCTGGCGCGCTAAGAACGGCGTTGGCGAGTTGGGGGGTCGCCCGGTCGGCATCCGCTTCATTTTGCACAATGCCCGACTATATTCCTACTGGTGCAAATAGCTGCTGTGGCCGCCCGGTTGGAGCTCTGGGGCAGGTTTTTTTTCAGTTTTCGCCCCAACTGGAGATGAAGTCCTCTACGCCAAAAGGAGTCGGCATAGACTCGAAGTAGTAGCGCATCGGTTGAGACTGAAAGCCCGGGACGAAATGTTCGGCGTCGGCCTGGAGCCGGGCGTCCAGGGTGCTACAGCGCCGCCACAAAAGGTCGGCCTCCGCCGGTGAAAAACGCGCCGCGAACTGCGGTCCCCAGTTGATGCTGATCGAATGGGGATTTTGTGCTCTCACGATTAGATCCTGCGGCACTTTGTCGGGAGTGGGTTTATTCAGTATGGCGATGTGGCAGGCCGCTTTGCACAGGTAAATCGCCTGCACCATCTGGCCGGCTGGTCCGGCGCCGGGCTGGAGGGCTTCGACGGCGGCCCGGTAGGCATCGGCCTCCCGGGCGATGATGGCGCGCAGAGCCCGCTCGGTATAATCCTGCATTGCGGTACTTTTCCGGTCCCAATCGATAAAGGAAGCGCGGCTCTCGGGCGCGAGGAAGCGGGTGAAGTCCAGATCCTGGTAATAGGGAAAGATGGTGTGGCCACCGTGCAGGGTGCGGCGCAATTTTGCACTGTAATTACTACCCCAGTGCAGCAGGTAGTTGATGTACACTACCCCATCGCCGGCCTCGAGTTTAACCGGGACGCCGCCGGGCAGAGGACGGTGCGGATCTGAGCCCAGTTGCTCGTTTTCGGCTGCGCTGTTGAGGCGGCGATGGCTGCCCGGTACTACCCACAACACATCGTCGTCGTAGAGTGGGATATTCCACTGCAGATACTTGGGACCGTTTTCCATCAGATCGGCCTGCAGGTTGGCCAGCGGTGCCATGTCGATGGGATGGATATCGCGGTGCCAGGCAGCGGGGCCGTGGTCGCGTTGCGGGCTGCACATCAGCATCATGCCCGCAATGCCCGTCCGTTCCGGTACACTCATTAACTGGCGGCTGACCCCGAGGGTGTTTTCGCGTAGCCAGGCCTCGACGGTGGCGGCGGTGCCGGCGTCGATGAGATTCTGATAATGGCTCAGCCGCGGTTGGGCGCCGGTCTCCCACTGGCCCCCGGCAGGGTCGTCGGGCCGGCGCTGGCGCGCCCAGATTTCCCTCTGGCGATCGACCAGGGTTTCAATGGCATTGCGGAGTGGTGGCAGTTGCTCGGGTGGGATTATCTGGCGCAAGAGGATAAAACCGTCCTCGAGTAGTTGTCGCTGACTTACTTGCATTGTTTTCTTCTGCTGGTTTAAGGTCGTGGGAACATGCTTCGCGCAAAGGCAAAGTTTCAATTCAACATTTGCTCATTGGGGCCGCCAGTTGGTGAATTCATTGAGCTGTTCCATGTGTTCGACAGCGAGGCGAAAACCGGCGGCCGCAATGGATTCCTGCAACTGCTCGGTATTGCGCGCGCCGACGATCGGGGCGGTGATGAGCGGATTGCTCAGGAGCCAGGCCAGGGCCACCTGGGCAATGCTCTTATCGTAGTGCCGACCGATCTCTTCCATTTGGTCCAGCAGGTTGAAATTTCGCTCGCTGAAATAATTCTGCATACGGCTGTTATCGGAAGCCCGGGTGTTGGCGGGAACTGCATCCAGGCCGCGGAATTTGCCGGTGAGAAAACCCATCGCTTGAGGGCTATAGGGGATGACCGCGATCCCTTCCGTTGCTACCAGATCGGCCAACTCGCGCTCGAAGTGGTCGCGTTCCAGCAGGCTATAGTAGGGCTGGATGCAATCATAGCGGGCCAGGTTGTACTTGTCGGAGGTCCACAGAGCCTTGCACAGACGCCAGGCCGAGTAGTTGGAACAGCCAAGGTAGCGCACCTTGCCCTGATGCACCAGGTCGTCGAGGGCGCGCATCGTCTCCTCAATCGGGGTGTCGTTATCCATTGAATGGGTCTGGTATAGATCGATAAAATCGGTATTGAGACGGCGCAGGCTGGCTTCAACCGCGTCCATGATATGGCGTCGACTCAGGCCCACGTCATTGGGCAAATCGCCCACCTCGCCGCGACACTTGGTAGCCAGGACGATTTCGTGCCGCCGGCCGCTTTCTTTGATCCAGGAGCCGATCATTTCTTCGGAGCGGCCGGTCCAACTGCCCTCGGCCCAGCGCGAATAGATGTCGGCGGTATCGATGAAGTTGCCCTCCGCTGCTAAAAAGGCGGACAGCATGCGGTGGGCTTCGGACGCGTCAGTATGCCAGCCAAAAGTGGCGGTGCCAAAGCAGATTTCGGATACCTTCAAACCGGTGGTGCCGAGTTTTCTATATTCCATATTTTCATTCTCCTCAAGCTAATTAATCTGCTCAATTCGGCAGTGCGGGACAAGTGGGAGGGGTTGGGCATTGCTGCCTTTGGGGCCGGGGGGCAAGTGCATCCCGATGCTGCTGGGGAAAAAGGCAAGCCCGCATCTCCGGCCTGCTCTGGAGCAGTACGAGATCCTGAGTTTTAGGGGGACTTGCATCATGAGTAGAGGTTTTTTGTTTAGTAATCCTCATCTGAACCAATCGTAGCTGAGTCCCAAAGAGCGGTCCTCAAGCGGCAGGACAAGGCGCCGGCCGCCCTGATCTGCAGACAGTTTCAGGGCAATTTCCACTTCCAGTGCGGTGGCCACCCTGCGGCCCGAATTCTTGGGTTCGTCGAGCCGTCCCTCGAGGCAGTCGATGATATCCTGCAATCCGAAGACGGTGTTATAGCCCCCCTGGAACTGGGGTTGCGGCCAGGGCATTTCCACCCTTTCCGAGGGGCCGCTGGTGGCGATGTCCCGCCACAGCTGCCAGCCGCCTGCATAGCCGTTGCCAAAACTCATTTCGCCGGCGCTGCCGCTGAGGCGCACCAGTCCGGCACCCTTGCGAAAATGAACGCAGAGGCCCGTGGTGGTGACCATCATACCCTGTCCCGCAAACTCATCGCTGCCGCTGTCGCGGTGGGGGGAGGGGCCTGCTCCGACGACCCAGGCCGGGGTATCGTCGAGGAAGTAGGACCAGTACTGCTTCTGCGCTAGGGGCGCTGTGGTCTCGATGGAAAGGAGCTTGCCTATGGCCCCATCCTGGAGCAGACTTCTGGCCCTGGCAAAAGCGGGATGGTTCAGGGGTATGGCGCCACAACTCAGGGGCACGGCGGCGGCCGTGCAGGTTGCGACCATGCGGTCTGCTTCCGCCAGGGTATGGACCATGGGTTTTTCGGTGGCAATGCCGCCAACGCCGCACTCTACTGCCAGGCTGGTGAGGTCGGCGCGTCCCTTGGTGTTGGTGGCAATGGCCAGGATATCCAGCCGCTCCTGGCGCAACATCTGGCTCGCATCTTCGTAGAGTGCCTGGATGCTATAGCGTTCGCCGAAGGCCCGCAGGCGTCTGGGGTCGCGTTCGGCGCCGGCGACCAGATCTACTTCCGGTCTATCCCACATCGCCTCGGCCCACGAGTGCGGTACTTGTTCCTGGTGGAAGTGGAAGCGGCGGTGGATGTCCAGGGCGGGTGTGGGGCGCTCGCTAGCGTCGATTTCATAGCGCTCGGCAGGGCGCCGCCCCAGGTCGGAAAGCAGTCCCATCCAGCCCAGGCCAATCACGCCGGCACGGTATCTCTTGCTCATATGGCCTCCGTCGCAGATTTTTTCGAGGAGGGGAATAATAACCATTTGGATACTCTGATTCAAGCAGCTAAGGAAGCGGGAGGAGCTGAGGAATCGATATAGCGGCCTGGAAGCAGGAGCAGGGGCAGGGGCCGGCAGGAGTG
>CAXFTV010000317.1:0-3156 GCA_964005845.1 uncultured bacterium | reverse complement strand
TTATCCTCCTTATCGAAGGGGCAAATAATGGCCTTCTTTGCCCTGCAAAGGGCGTCCGGGTACTCTCGTCGATTCCCCCTAGCCTTCTTTCCAGGCCACCCCTTTCCTGCCCGAGAGGAGGCGGGGAAAACTTTCCCTTGCCCCTGCTATTCAGATATTTTCGATTTCGTATTTATTCGGGTTATAGCTTGTCATAATTATTTGAATGGCCCATAATATAGGGGCTTGCCATCCCCTTTACCAATAGACCGGGACTAGACCATGAAAATCGACAAAATTGAATCCTTCCTCATGGGCAACGGCTACGTTTTGCGCATCCACACCGACACTGGTTTGAGCGGCGTGGGACAGACCGCCTGCTGGGGATATCCCGAAGCCGTAGAGCGCATCGTCAAAACCTTTGAAAGCTACCTCATTGGCCAGAATCCCCTGCGCATTGAGCACCACTGGCAATATCTGTACCGCATGGGACCATTCCGCGGCAACGCCCTGTGTGGCGCCATTAGTGCCGTGGATATTGCCCTGTGGGATATCAAGGGAAAACACTTCGAAGTGCCGGTGTGGGAATTGTTGGGCGGCAACTGCCGCGACAAGATTCGCCTCCACCTGATGCAGGGCGGAGGCACGCCCGAAACCATGCACGAAAGTGCCAGAAGCGCTGTGGAAGAAGGTTTTACGGCGCTGAAATTCGATCCGGTCGTCGGCAATTACTACGATATGGGCCAGGCCCGCATCATCCAGTCAGCAGTCGATCTAGTAGCCGCAGCACGGGCTGGAGGGGGCCCCGACCTGGACCTCATCATCGAGGTCCACCGCAAGCTCACACCCCTGGTCGCAGTCGACCTGGCCGAAGCCCTAAAGCCCTTCCATATCTACTTTTTGGAAGACCCTATCCAGATCGACAGCATCACCGCCCAGGCCGAAATTGCCCGCAAAATCGCCATTCCTCTGGGCAACGGCGAACGCTTCAATACCATATGGGAATTCCGTGAGTTGCTCGAACAAGGTGGTCCCCAATACGTGCGGCCAGACGTGGCCCTGGCCGGTGGCCTGACCCACTGCAAAAAAATTGCCGCTATTGCCGAGTCCTACCACAGCGCCGTAGTAACTCACAACTTCCTGAGCCCACTTATCACCGCCGCCTCGCTTCACCTCGATGCCAGCATTCCCAATTTCATCACCCAGGAATACACTAAAAACGACGAGGCCTCGTACCATGCGGTTTTCAAATATAGCCACCGCCGCGAGGGCGGTTATATGCTGCTGCCCGAGGCCCCGGGCCTGGGAGTAGAATTGGCTGAGGCCCTGATCGAAAAAACGCCCTTCGAGCCGATGAACAAGGCCAAGACCCCATTGCGCCGCGATGGTTCTGTGGCCTTTGCAGTGTGAACTGAACCAATTGTTCCAGGGCAACTGGATTAAAAGGGATCTGGCATCCGGGCATTTTAAAACAAGCCTACTATGCGCCCCTCCTCATCTATATCTATGACCTCGGCGGCGGGCTTGCGGGGCAAACCGGGCATGGTCATAATATCCCCGGTCAAGACCACTACAAATCCGGCAGCAGCAGCCACTTCTACATCGCGTATTGGCACATCGAAACCCCGGGGCCTCCCCCTGAGGCCCGGATCGGTGGACAAGGAGTACTGGGTCTTGGCCATACAGATGGGTAAATCGCCGTACCCCGCATCCTGAATCCTCTTGAATTTGTCCCTCAATTTCTTGTCCCCCATGATATCGTTGGCCCCGTAGATCTCCTGTGCAATAGTGCGCACCTTATCCCACAATTTGCGCTCGTCCGCGTATAGAAAGCGAAAATCGCTCTGCGTATTTTCGGCTACCTCGATCACGGTCCGGGCCAGATCCTCGGCCCCGGCTCCCCCCCGGGCCCAGTGATCCGATTGCACGATTTCCACTCCCAGGTAGGCGCACTTGTCCTGGATCAAACTCATTTCCGCGGCAGTATCGCTGGCAAAGGCGTTTATTGCAACCACTACTGGCAGGCCAAAGAGGCGAATATTTTCAATGTGCTTTCTGAGATTTTCGACCCCTGTCTCCAATGCTTCCATATCGGTCTCATCCAATCTCTTCAAACTCGCCCCGCCGTGGTACTTGAGTGCTCTGACGGTGGCAACCAGGACCACCGCGTCGGGTTCCAATCCGGCCTGACGACACTTTATATTCATGAACTTCTCGGCCCCCAGATCGGCGCCAAAACCCGCCTCGGTTATGGTATATTCCGACAGCTTCATGGACAACTTGGTAGCGATAACGGAATTGCATCCATGGGCGATATTGGCAAAGGGGCCCCCGTGGATTATCGCCGGATTGTTTTCCAGAGTCTGCACCAGATTAGGTTGCAGAGCATCCTGTAACAAAACTGCCATGGCCCCCTGGGCATTGAGATCGGCCGCGGTAATTGGTTCCCGGTTGCGACTGTAGGCTACGATAATACGGCCCAGGCGTTCCTTCAATTCGGCTGCCGATTCGGACAGACAAAATACCGCCATCACCTCCGAAGCCACCGTGATATCAAAACCGGATTCGCGTGGAAAAGCATTGCCCGTGCCCCCCAGCCCCATGACTATATCCCGCAGCGCCCGGTCGTTCATGTCCAGCACCCGTTTCAAGACGATGCGGCGCGGATCGATATCCAGTTTGTTGCCGTGGTGGATGTGATTGTCCAGCAGGGCCGCCAACAGGTTGTGCGCTGTGCCGATGGCGTGAAAATCTCCGGTGAAGTGGAGATTGATATCCTCCATTGGAGCAACCTGGGCATGCCCACCCCCGGTAGCCCCTCCCTTCATCCCGAAACAGGGTCCGAGGGATGGCTCGCGCAGACAGACACTCGCCCTCTTGCCGATGCGGTTGAGACCGTCGGTCAAACCGATGGCGGTGGTCGTTTTCCCCTCTCCGGCCGGGGTCGGATTGATTGATGAGACCAGGACCAGCCGGCCAGCGGGAACGTCTCTGAGGTGGTGAAAATGATCCAGAGAAATCTTGGCTTTCCACTTGCCATACTGCTCGATTTGCCCTGCTTCCACTCGCAGTTTTTCCGCCACTTCCCCAATGGGAATAAGAGCGGCCTGTCGAGCAATTTCGATATCCGGCAAAAATTCCGCACTCGCCATAATTTAAACCACCTATTCTGCCAGC
>CAXFTV010000316.1:0-3256 GCA_964005845.1 uncultured bacterium | reverse complement strand
ACGGTCGGCTTTCCCAACTTCGAAGCCCTGATGGGATACCAGGAGGGCGCTATTCGGGGCCATCGCTTCGAACTCCGACGGGACGATGGCTCGGAGGATTTCGCGCAGCGCTACGAACGCGCTGCGCGCGAGGGCTCATTTTTCGAGGAACTATGAAAAAGGTCAGCTGCGAGTTTCCCGTGCTGCTATGCGCTCGCCTGCGCCTGCGGCCTTTTACTATGGACGACTGCGCCGCAGTCAATTTACTCGTCGGGGACGAGGCCGTGGCCTCGACCCTGGTAGGGGTGAAGTATCCCTACAGCGAGGACATGGCGCGGCGCTGGATCGCCCAGCACGGCCCCGGCTACGATGCTGGAGGGTCGTTGAATTTCGCCGTCGAGGACCGTGCGCTAGCCGCGCTCGTCGGTTTCATAGGCATCGGCGGCGGCGACGGGCAGGCGGGCATGGGTTATTGGTACGGGAGGCAATTTTGGGGCAAAGGCTACGCCACCGAAGCCGGGCGCACGGCCGTGGCCTTCGGCTTCGGGGAACTCGGGCTGGAGCGGATTGAGGCCTCCCACCTGAAGGACAATCTGGCCTCCGGCCGGGCGCTGCAGAAGATGGGCATGCGGCACCAGGGACGACGGCCGCACTACGTCCCCAAGTGGGACGCCCACTGCGACAAGGAGGAGTACCTCATTACGCGGGAAAATTATCTTGCGCTGCAGCGAGAAAATCCGGAGCACTACCGCTACGAGCGCCCTGATTCCAGGGCGCGTTGATTAAGGCAATATACTTCCACGTTATGCAGCGGCACAGATCTCGAGCCGCTTTCCCCCATTCTGGCGATAGTGCCGCTGCACTCGCAGGCAAGGGCGACGCAGAGTTGCCCGCAAAGCGTTTGCCGGGAACTCAACTCTCCAGCGCCAGCGCCCGGAAAGGTCTGCAATAGATCGAAACAGGCGACCTAGACTGGGGGCCTTCCAGGGCACGGCCAGGACGCCGCGGCGACGCTCCCTTCCTCAGGCCGATGCCACCGTCAATTGCGCCATTTTCTCCTCGTCCAGTTCGACCCCGAGGCCCGGCTCCGCGGATGGATAGAGGTAACTCCCCTCCGCGCGCACGCGTTTTACCGCCGGCGAGCGGGTGTAGAGCACCGGACCCATCGGATCGCAGGGCAGACTCAAATTGGGCATCGAGACAGCGACGCTGATCTGGGCCGCCGTCCCCAGGGTAGACTCTTGATCGGTGCCGATCAGACAGCGGAGTCCAGCGGATTCGGCCAGGGCAAAAAGGCGGCGGATATGGGTCGGTCCGCCCGCGACACAGGCCACATTAAACGCGGTGCAGGCGCCGCGCTCGGCCGCTTCGTATCCCTGCTCCAGGCTGCCGATATGCAGGGTCACCGGCAAATTTACCCGCCGGGTAAATTGTGCGCACACGCGCAAATCGCGCGATGGTTGCTCGAAGTGGAAGGGATCGTGATGGCGAATCGCGTCCGCGTAGCGCAGCGCCGTCTCCCAGTCCTGGAAGCGGCCGGAAAAGTCGAGCGACTTGAGCCGGATAGCGGCGCCGAAACGGACCTTCATTTCGCTTAGAAAGCGGTCGTCCAGTTCGCTCTCGCCCGAAACGTAATAGCGGAAGAGGTGGTGCCCCAGGTCCACCAGGCGCTGCAGGTACCCGGCCGCCGTCTCAAAATCCTCTTTGACCTGCCAGCCGAAGATCGGGTAGCAGCAATAGACCCGGTCCCGCACCTTGCCGCCCAGCAGCTGGTAGGCCGGCACCCCCTGTACCTTGCCGTTGAGATCGTAGAGGGCCAGATCGATGGCCGAGGCCAGATGCGCATCGGAGACCGTGCTGCCAAAGCTCTGGGCCCGCAGCATTTCATTGATTTCGGTGATGCGGGTTGGATCGCGGCCGACCAGCAGCTCGTTGTAGCGCCGCGCAATCGCGCCCAGATCCGCCGCCCGGCTATCCGAAGCTTCCCCCAGTCCCACCGGCCCCGCATCGACGTGGACCTTGACGATGACGTGACCGGAAACGTGGCCATAGTAGCGCGGCGTTTCGATTTGAAAAGTTTCTATGCGGGTGATTTTCATGTTTTCATCCTTTAGTAGCCCATTTTATGTGGATACTGCAACAGTCAAAGGCCAGCGGCGGTAATCCGGCTGCCCTCAAAAGGCCAGCAGAGGCCGCAGATCCGCCGCGGCCGCCGCCACGATTTCCTCGGGCCAGGGCGGCATGCTGGGAGCCGGCCGCTGGGCGCCGGGCCGGTAGGAGTGAAAAAAGCTGGGGCGCGGCCGACGGTCCGGCATGGCCCCCCCCGCGTGCACCGTAAGACAGTGAAAGAAGACGGCATCGCCGCTGCGGGCACACAGCATCAACGCCTCATCGCTCAGGTGTTCAAAATCCGCATCAGGCGCCACCGGAGCGAGCTTGTGAGTGCCGGGAACGACCCACAAAGGTCCCTGCCCAGGCTCCAGATTCAGACAGTAAATGGCACAGTTGCACCAGCAGGGCAGCGCCTTTCCAGCCTCATTGAAATCTCGGTGCAAGGCCTGCCGACCGCGCTCCATGGTCTCCTCGCCGTGGTTGAGCCACTGGCCAAAGACCCCCTTGAAGAAGCGCACATCGTCGCCGATACAGAGGCGCATGGGCCGCAGGATATTCTCGTCGGTGATCAGTTCCACCGCCGCCGGCACCGGCCATTCCGCCGCATATTCGAGCGAACTGCGCGGCGCGTGTGCATCCAGGTCGGTGAGCACCTGCTCGATCGCAGCGACCGGGATCGCATTGGGAATCCAGAGGAATCCGCAGGCGTCAAAGAAGGCTTTCTGGCGCCCCGGCGTCAGCTCGACAAACTGGTCGCGGTCGAGCACCTTATTTTTTTGTACGAGATTCATTTTTACTCTGCCAGGCGAGCCGGGACAATGGTCGGCGAGACGGCCCGAAACGCCGTAAATATACGGGCCGCAAAACCGAGCGGACATATCTCAAAGCACTGATTATGTGTTTTTTGCCTGCCTCGGTCAATGCCGCGCAGGCCACCGGCACCCTTCCCCAGCAGGTTGGGCAGCGGTTTTCTGGGCCGGATTCGTCCCCCCGTCAGACCTGGTCCCGCAAAAGAAATCTGACTGGAAAACGGATCAGACCTCTTTTAAAAGACCCTCGATTGCAACCTTGATGTGGCGCTGCACCGTGCGCACGAACTTCTCGGTACTGGTACCCGCACGCCTGGTCTCGAGACCATGGGGGCCAAACCCAAAGACGACCCGGT
>CAXFTV010000315.1:0-4654 GCA_964005845.1 uncultured bacterium | reverse complement strand
CTGCAGAAATTGGCCGATCTCCTCCTGGCTGTAGGATGGCCCCAGCAGGGAGGCGCGCATGCTGTCCCCAAAGCCGTCGGCCTGGCGCTCGTTGCTGCAGTAGCGATACCACAGCGATAAGGCCACGCCCAGGGCACCGCCGGCATCTCCGGCCGCCGGCTGGATCCATATCTCTTCGAAGGGACCTTCTCTCAGAATCCGACCGTTGCCCACACAGTTCAGCGCCACCCCGCCGGCCAGGCACAGATTCTTCATGCCCGTCTCCTGGTGCACGGTCCGGGCCATGCGCAACATTGCCTCTTCAGTCACAACCTGGCAGGAACGGGCCAGATCCATTTCCCGCTGCGTGAGGGGCGATTCGGGCTGCCGCGCCGGACCATCGAATAAATCGGCCATCTTATCACTGGTCATGGTCAGACCAGCCATGTAATTGAAATAGGGCATGTTGAGCTTGAACGAACCATCCTCTTTGAGATCGATCAGGTGCTCCAACATCAGATCCGCGTATCGAGGCTGCCCGTAGGGCGCCAGGCCCATCAATTTATACTCGCCCGAATTCGGCTTGAAGCCAGTGAAATAGGTGATCGCCGTGTAGAACAATCCCAGTGAATGCGGAAATTTTATTTCGGCCAGGGTGTGGAGTTCGGCGCCGCGGCCGTACCCATAGCTGGTGGTGGTCCACTCACCCACCCCATCCAGAGTCATAATCGCCGCTTCTTGAAAAGGCGAGGGATAGAACGCACTGGCGGCATGGGATTCGTGGTGCTCGCCAAAAAGAACGGGCACCTCACAGGCCAGTTCCCGCTGGATTGTCTGCGGGATCCACAGCTTTTGCTTGAGCCAGACCGCCATGGTCTTCCAGAACAGCCGGATCCCCTTGGGTGCCGTTCCCAGGTGGGTCTCCAAGAGCCGTTCAAAGGTCAGCAGGGGTTTGTCGTAAAATCCTATATAACTCAGATCCTGAACGCGGATGCCCGCTTCACTCAGACAGTAATTGATCGCATTAGCGGGAAATCGAGGGTCGTGTTTGACCCGGCTAAAGCGCTCTTCCTGGGCCGCGGCGACAATTTCTCCATCGCGAACCAGACAGGCGGCACTGTCGTGATAAAAGGCGGAAATACCCAGAATATAGGTAGCCATTTCCTGCGAATATTCTCCTGCTAAACTTGACAGACTTTACTCTGTACGCGATTATATTTTGCCCAAACAAACCTACCAACTTTTTGTAAAAATAGCAAGATAAGAGGATTCCCCAAAACCGTGGAACAACTCTCCTGGCCTAGTGCGGAACAAGTCAGAATCATCCGCGACGAATTTGCTACCCCCACTTTTGTATACGACCGGACAACCCTGGAGGCACAGGCCCAAAAGGCCCTCGATTTTCCCAATGCCTATGGGCTGACCGTGCGCTACGCCTTGAAGGCCTGCCCCAGCATTGCGGTTGTCCGGATTTTGAACCAGATGGGACTGCACATCGATGCCAGCAGCGGCTACGAGGCCCATCGCGCCATGCGCGCCGGCGTCCCCCCGCAGCACATCCAGATTACGGCCCAGGAACTTCCGGCCGATCTGGTGGACTTAGTCGAACAAGGCGTGCTCTTAAACGCCTGTTCGCTGCACCAGCTGCGCCAGTACGGCCGTCACTTCGGGGGCAGTGAAGTGAGCGTGCGCCTCAATCCGGGACTGGGTTCGGGCCACAGCAGACGCACCAATGTAGGCGGTCCCTCTGCCAGCTTCGGCATTTGGCATGAGTATTTAGATCAGATATTCGAAATTCAGCGGCAGTGCGAGTTGAAAATCACCCGGCTACACAGCCACATCGGCTCGGGCAGCGACCCCCAGGTCTGGCAGCGCTGCGCCCGCCTGACCCTGGACCTGGCCGCCAGGCTTCCCGACGTCCATACCGTCAATCTGGGGGGAGGTTACAAAGTCGGACGCATGGCCGGCGAAGTTTCTACCGATCTGCAGGCTGCCGGACAACCCATCATCGCGGAGTTCGAACGCTTTTATCGGGAACAGGGACGCAAGCTGAGGCTGGAAATCGAACCGGGCACATTCTTCGTAGCCCAGGCCGGTGTCCTCATCTGTACGATCACGGACATCGTAGATACCGGCACTGATGGCTATACTTTCATCAAGATCGACGCGGGTATGACCGAAGTGCTGCGACCCAGCCTGTACGGGGCCCAGCACCCCATCGCCGTGGTGCCAGCCGAGCCCGAAGAACGGGGCTCGCGGGAGTACCTGGTCGCAGGACATTGTTGCGAGAGCGGCGATATCCTGACCCCGGAACCGGACAACCCGGAAGGCCTCGCGCCGCGCCTGCTGCTCGAAGCCAGAACCGGGGATGCGCTCTGTATCGGCGGTAGCGGGGCCTACTGCGCCGCTATGGCGGCAAAAAACTACAACTCGTTTCCCGAAGCCCCGGAAGTCCTCCTGGACAAAGACGGCTCCCGGCACCTGATCCGACGACGCCAGACCCTGGAGCAGGTCCTGGCCAACGAAGTAATGCCCGATTTTCTCAAGAGCGACGCCTGGGCCACAGGGCGAAAATAACCCCCGACTTACTACAGCACCCGCCAACTGGGTCTCGGAGTCAATCCCCCGAACCGAGGGCAATCAAAAAAACTCTCACCACCCCTCATCGGCTATCTTGGTTCTCGAGATCCTCTGCGTACAAATAGCAGTTGCAGGTGTGAGTATCTGAAAACGCAGAGACAGATGGATAAACCTGCTCGCATTGGGACAGGCGATCCGGACAGCGGGGGTGGAAATGGCAGCCTGTGGGCGGCCTTACTGGCGAAGGCACATCGCCGCTAAGACGAATCTTTTCGATGCCCGTATCGGGGTCGACCTGCGGAATGGCCGACAGCAAGGCACGGGTATAGGGGTGTTTGGGGCTATCGAAGATTTCGTCCCGCGTGCCGCGCTCGACAATGCGTCCCAGATACATCACTGCCACCTCATCGGCCATGTACGATACCACCGACAAATCGTGAGTAATCAGTAGATAAGTCAATCCCAATTCTTCCTGCAGCCGCTCCAGCAGATTTATAATCTGTGCCTGAACCGACACATCCAGGGCGCTCGTCGCCTCGTCACACACGATAAATTCGGGTTCGACCGCCAGGCAGCGAGCAATGCCGATTCGCTGCCGCTGACCACCCGAAAACTCGTGCGGATAGCGCTGGATCGTCCCCGCTTCCAGGCCGACTTGTTCCAGTAGTTCACCCGCCCTTTCCAGCCGCTCCCGGCGATTTTCGCCGATGCGGTGCGCCTCCATGCCTTCCACGAGAATATCGCCCACCATCATCCTGGGGTTCAGCGAACCGTACGGATCCTGGAACACGATTTGCATTTTGCGGCGATAATTTTTGAATTCGGCACGCGTCAGTCCGGTGAGTTCCCGATCCCGGTAAACTACCTGCCCTGCCGTGGGTTTGAGCAACTGGATAAGGGCGCGGCCCAGCGTGGTCTTGCCGCACCCGGACTCACCCACCAGAGCCAGGGTCTGTCCCTGACGCATGCTCAGATCGACGCCGTCAACGGCCCGCACGTGGCCGCTGGTGCGTTTGAAAACACCTCGTCGAATGGGAAACCACACCTTGACATCGCGGGCATGTAAAATAGGTGGAGCCGCTGTCTCTTGCCGAATTCGGGGGCGGCCCTGATTCGGCAAACGGACCTCGAGCGGGTCGACTTTCCGCCCCATCAGCTGTTCATCGTACAGCAGGCAAGCGGCGCGGTGATCTTCCCCTACCGGCGCCAGCAGCGGCTCTTGTTGGCGACAACTGTCCACGGTTTTATGACAGCGGTCCGCAAAGCGGCAGTGAGCAGGAAAACGGGTGGCCTGGGGCACCCGCCCCTCGATGGTCTGCAATGCCTCATCACGCCGGTCCAGGCGGGGCAGTGACTCCAGCAACTTGATGGTATAGGGGTGGCAAGGATTGCCGAACAAGGCGGCCCTGTCCGCTTCCTCGACGATCTTGCCGGCGTACATCACTGCCACCCGGTGAGCATTTTCCGCAACGACTCCCAGGTCGTGGGTAATCAGCAGAATGGCAGTGCCGAACTTCTGCTGCAGATTGCGCATGAGCTCCAGTATCTGCTCCTGGATAGTCACGTCCAGCGCCGTACTCGGTTCGTCCGCAATAAGCAGGCCCGGTCGGCATGCCAGTGCCATCGCGATCATCACCCGCTGTCGCATCCCGCCCGAAAGCTGATGGGGATACTCGCCGAAGCGCTGCCCCGGTTCGGGGATGCCGACCATTTCCAGCATTTCCAATGCCTGCCCCCGAGCCGCGGCGGCAGCGAGGTGCTGATGCCGCCGGACAACCTCTACAATCTGATCGCCCACACTCAGCACCGGATTCAGACTGGTCATGGGCTCCTGAAAAATCATCGAGATATCATTGCCGCGCAGCCTGCGCTTCTCCACTTCGGGAATGCGGACGATATCCCTGCCTTTGTATTCGATGCTGCCTCCGGCTATGAACCCGGCCGGCTTGTGGATCAGCTGTATGATGGAAAGGGCAGTCACGCTTTTGCCGCAACCGGATTCTCCAACCAGCGCAAAAGTTTCGCCGCGCCGAATCTCAAACGATATGCCATCCACCGCCCGGGCAATCCCCTCGGAGGTGTGGAAGTGCGTCTT
>CAXFTV010000314.1:0-2061 GCA_964005845.1 uncultured bacterium | reverse complement strand
TAATTCGGTCAACCGCTTCTTCAACGGTTATATATTCACCTATGAATTCCGCTCGATGGGCAATCATATAATCGCTTATTTGATCGGCTAATTGCTGCGCCAGTTCCGGCGCTCCATCGGTCACTACAACACTAGCCGAACCCATTTCTTCAACATCGGAATAGGGAAATCCCAATACGATGCTATTGGATAATACGCCCGCCTGTGCCAGTTGCTTATTGGCCAGCTCATAGAGCGGCAAACACGGCCATAAGGTGGTGCCCTGGCGTTCAATATTGATGCCGAATGCCGGCATAGAGGCCCGTTGCACCGGTTTTATTTCGCCTCGCAATGTGCGCACCATTAAATTCGCCGCCTCCAAACCCCGCTCTTTTTGATCCAGGTGGGGATTCGAGCGATATGCAATGGTTGCATCACATGCTGCAACCATTCGGCCCGAAAGATTTGCATGTGGATCAATAGTGCATATAATCGGTATTTCCGCTCCAATTTGATCTCTTAGCTTGCTCAACCAAAAGCCGTCTAGATCGCGGTAGTCCTCCCCTTCACCGGCATTTGCTCCATGCGGCGCGACTAAAAAACCGTCTAAACGGCCGGCGCCCTCCAATGCCTCGAACATCAGCCGCACCAATTCTTCACAGGTCTCTTTCGTAATCGTGCCAGAGGGCGGTGTCGAAGCATAGAAAATCGGTACGGCCTCAAAACTTGCAGCCTCCAGACCAGCGAAAAAACCGCTGATTTCATTAAGCCCTCCAGCAAATTTTTCGCGGATGGCGTTGCCGAATAATAAATTGTAGCGGCGAAATGAATCCATTGTCGTGGGTGTTACGGCGAAGGTATTCGATTCGTGAATTAGTGATATAATGCCAATACGCATGACTTTCTCCGGGGCAAATTTGGGATCTATATACAATCTAAAGATCTTCAAGCCATCTAAGAAAAGCCTAAAATAGCCAGGTGCACAAGCCCTTCCGACCAAAGACCCAGCACTCCCCCTAGATCCAGAGCTAAATTTCTCCCCCTCCGCTAATTGACCAGCTTCGGGTGTTATTTTTTCTTATCTTCAATTGGGAAATAGCCAGTGAATTTAAATCACAACTGCACCGGGGAAATTTGCACCAATCCTGCCATCCTATACGATCCAATCTCAAATCGCGCTAAACACCCTTCAAGGAGGTTGATTATGTCAAGCAATTCAAAGTTCGCCGCGTGGACTCTCGCCCTGGTTATCTTTGCCCCCCTGCCCCTGCAGGCCCAGCAGCGTCAGGGGGGAGGAAGCCCGAGAGGAATGATGCGCGGGATAGCAGGAGTTGAACAGATTCTGGTTTTCCTGGCTTACGACAAACAAATGAAGGTTAGCGACAACCAATGGGTCGAACTCAGGGAGGCCCTCAGAGAATCCCATGCCAAACAGAGGGCCATGCAGAATCGGATGAGACAGGCCTGGTCGCTGTCGCGCATTCCGAGCCAGATGCAGGACGACGAGGGCGGCCGCGAGGCTATGCGCAAAGCCATGATGGAAATGCGCGAAGAGGTGACCCAGGCGACTAAAGAAATGCAGGAGAAAGTCACTGCCCTGTTGGATGAAGACCAGGTCAAGCTATTTGAAAAGCACCTGACTGAAATGCAGGAGAGAAGAGGCCGACGCCCTTAGCCAGTGGCAGAGACGTAATCCGGGACCCCTTGATGGCTAGGGCAAATTCCCCTAATTTCGGATGTTTAAAGTTTGGCACAGGATAATACAGCGCCCAGTGTCAGCGGAGGGAAAAATGGAAATTATAAAGGGTCCCTATCTGCAGTTCGAGCGTCCCGAAGAAATGATCGTACTGTGGGAAACAGATGTCCCTGGCCCATCCCGGGTAGACTACGGCTTAACTGCAGATTTTGGCGACTACGCCGCTCAAAGCGCTCCCACAACCCTGCACCGCATTGGGCTCCAGGCCCTGGAGTCCGACACCACCTATCACTATCGCATCCAGAGCCAGAATGCCGCGGCTGGTCCCTTCACCTTTCGCACCGCCGCAAGCGACTCTACCCCCTTTGCCTTTGCCGTATTCGGCG
>CAXFTV010000313.1:0-8396 GCA_964005845.1 uncultured bacterium | reverse complement strand
GTCCAGCAGCGCCGTTTCGAGATGGGCCAGACCCAGAGCCAGGAGTTACTGGATGCCCAGATCGCTCTGACCGGCGCCCGCAGCAGCGCCCTGAACGCCGTTATCGGCTACCAGCGCCAGCTCGTTGCCCTGCGCCTGGCGACCATGGCCGAGGTTGAGGAAATGGTAGAATGACTCAGTTGTCGTCGTTGGAATCCATCAGCGGATGGCTGAATTCTTCGATGTCCTCGCCAAAGAGCTGACGCCGCGGGCGCAGCCGGGTATAAGAGGGTATTTGATTCTTTTCCTCTGCCTCCTGGCAGGCGACGCACAAACGGGCCGTGGGCAGCGCCTCCAACCTGGGTTTGGCTATGAAGGGACAGGTCTGGCACAGATTCAGCGGCGTATCCAGACAAGCTTCGCACTTGCCATAGGTCCCGCTTTCTATTTTTTCCAGGGAGAGGGTGATCTCGTCCAGCTCGCGCCTTTCCGTATCCCCCAGGGTGACCAGCAACTCCATGGCGCCAGCTTCCACCGCCCGGTCGAGATCATCCGCCTTGGGATCCTGCAATGTATCAATTTCCTGCTCCGTGCCATCCAGATCGTTGAGCAATTCGGCACGCCGTTCCAGCAACTGTTTTTTGATCTTGTCCCGATCCCGCTTATTCAGTGCACTTTTCTTAGCCATAGCGCCTCTCTCTCTTCTGCAAATCCTGTTTTTACACGCCAGCTGCAAATCCCATTTATTATATCGTCTAAAGATCGGCCAACTCCAGCCGGTATACACCCGCCCCCAAAGGCCCCAGATCCGCTTCGAATCCCCCATTTAGCCGGCGCGGCCGGGGCGCCCTGTGCAGGGCTTCGATCTGGCCGAAGGGGGGCAGTTCGCGGGGGCTAAAACGCACCTTCTGTACTTTGCGAGTCGAATTTACCACAAAAAGGTAATATGCCCCTTCGAGCTGCTTGAACATTAGATCCACACCCTGTCCAGCCACCTTAGTGGATCCCCGGCCATTCCATTCGGGTGCCACCAGTGCCGGCGTCAATTCGCTCAACTCCGCCGCCAGAGTCCGCATTTCGCGCCATAGCGCAGGGGACTGAATATGGCGCTCTTGCTCCTGACAATAGCGGTAAAAAAGAATCCCGCTCGCCCCCTGGACCAGGCCCTGGTAGACCATATTGCGCAACTCGACCGGGGTGGGAGCCCGGGGCCAGTGCTCCACCCCGCCAAAAGCCTGGGCCACCAGCCACACCGGTTTGCGTCCCCGAGAGGTCCAGTGCGCCTCCTGCATATAATCCCGCACCCGGGTAATGGGGTAGTTCGGGATGGGATAGACGTCGATGCCCAGTATATCGCTGGCGCCGATATGGGCCGCGTACAGATGCGGCCGGTTGTTTACAAGATAGATAGGATGGTAGGGATCCAGTGCCCGGATCCGCTCGTAGACCGCCTCTGTGTACTGGGGTGAAACTCCAGTTTCACCCGGCTCGTCGATGAGATACCAGGCCAGCAGTGCCGGATGCCGGCGATAGCGCTCAACCAGCGCTTCGATACTGCTGTAGTCGGGCACGTCTCGCCGCCGAATAAAATCACTCAACTCGAGCAGGATGCCTATATCTTCATGCGCCGCTAGGTCCATCAATGCGGCTATTTCGCCGCCCTGGAGCTTGTAGTAATAATCCCCCGCATTGAAGCGAAGCCTCTTGACTTCCCCCAGGATCTCGCTGCGCAGCCAATACAAACCAATCGGGAAAAAGGGCTCGCCATCCTTCAAAAGCGTCTGCGTGAACAGATCGATCTTGATTTCCCGCTCGCCCGGCGGGTATTTATAGACCTTTTGCAGGAGCGAATCTTCGAGCCCGGCGGCACCGTAGAGACGGGCTTTCAACTCATAGGCCCCCGGCGGCAAATCAGCCGCGCCCAGGGCACCGTAAACCTCTTTGCCTCGAAAAGCGAGCTCCGCCCGCTCGTGCAATATATTCGCACCCCAGAGCTCGACTTGCAGGATCTGGCTGGAGCTTGTGCTCCCGCGAACCCGTCCGCGAAAGCGGATGAGTTGTTCGGCCGTATAATAAGAGCGATCAGCCGTAAAACCAAGTCGCGGCCAGACCTTGAATTGCAAGTCGGCCGACCGCTGGACCAGCACACCGCGCTCGGGCTCGTAGATCCGCAAGACACCGCCGTAGAGCCCCTCTTCCGCCAGCTGGAATTCGAGCTTGACCCGCCGGGTCGCTCGACCTGGTATCCGCCAGCGTGCTTCGGCTCTCGAACGCTGGCCGGAGGGTGCTTCCAACTCCAGATAGGCCACCAGCTCCCGGGCGCGCCGGCCGGAACTGTAAATTTGCAACCCCAACAGGTTCTTGCCCGGCGCCAATCTGGCCTGCGGCAAGAGCTCAACCTCGAAGCGATCCTCCTGCCAGAATCCCACCAGGCTGCAGCCTGGCAAAGCCCCCAACCCCGCTAGCAAGATCCAATATGCAATCAAAGAGAAGGGCCGAGAGGATCCTGCAATCCTTCCCGGCCTGTCCCCCCCCCTCCCCTCCATAACCAAAGCCGGCGTCAGAGGCCGCGGCGCTTCGTCGGCGAATCGATCCTCAGAACGCGCAAGCGATCCCGCAAAGAAGCCGCCAGTTCGAATTTATCCTGCTCGACGGCGGCCTGCAGGTCTTCGCTCAACTGTTCCTCCAGGCTGCGCGGCCGGGTGCTCTCTACCTCGGTTTCCCACTCCCGCAACCAGCGCAACTCGGGCGATTCTTCCATTTGATCGAACTGCCCCTGGCGCTCCAGGGTCTCTTCGATATCCTGAATTCCCTCTCTGATCTGGGTCAGGGCACCGTCGTAATCTTTGGATTCGAGCAGACCCAAAGCCCGCGCCTGAATCCGATGGGCTTTTACAAAAACGCGATACTGGCGGGCGATCTCCTGGTCTTCTTCGTGCTCGGCAAATTCCTGACACATATCCAGGATGGCCAGGTTGTGTTCGGCGTCCTCTTCGGCCCGTCCGTACTCTTTCAACTCAAAAAAGCTGATGCGCCGCCAATAGTACTGCATCGCCTCCTGGGCGAGGGCCCAGCAGTCCTGGCGCGACAGGCTAAATCCCTCGCCTTCGCCTACCGAGTTCCGGCATTTCCCCTGGTAGTAGTCGAGCAGCGAGGTACAACCGTGGGGCTGGCTTGCGTCCGGCCGCCCGGTCCACTCCAGTTGCATCAGGCCCAGATCCATGCGGATCTGCACCTTGGAGCGACCGTCCTTGCCATCGATTTTGCGCACCCGCAACTCGGTGGGAGCATACTCCCATCCTTTTAAGACGGCATCAATATCCTTGCTCATAAGCTGTTTAAAACCCGAGAGAATCCTCATTTTATAGCCCAGAATCGTCCTATTATAGAATACGGGCCTGCTTTTGTCAACAGCCCCATTAATCGGCAAGGGCGGGAGGCTGTACCCCCGCAGCGGCCGGGTTTTCTCCGCCCTGGCTGATCTCGGCGACGATGGCCAGAAGTTCCTTTTCCAGGCTGGGGGTAGTCTGATGCTC
Source organism: uncultured bacterium (assembly GCA_964005845.1). GTDB lineage: Bacteria > Latescibacterota > UBA2968 > UBA8231 > UBA8231 > CAXFTV01. The sequence continues at coordinate 4,881 of CAXFTV010000313.1, read as the reverse complement.
GTCCAGGTGCGCCGCGATAACCGGTAGGGCGACTGCGCCCGTGCGCACCAGGGCCGCATGGGTCAGGGCGCGCTCTTCCGGAGTCGGGTTGTAGGCCTCCTGTATTGGGAAGGTGCCATCCAGACCGAAGAAACCACCGGTGCCCTGCCTCTGCTGCTGCGGAAAAAGGCCTACTGCCGGATCGGCGAAGCGCCCGCCCAGCGAATCCCGCCGCACCTGCCCACGGCCCCGTCTATAAGGGTCGGGCATTTTTTCACCACTGTAAATACCGCGGTGGGTGCGCTGATCCTTCTGCAGGGTGAGAATATCGTAGTAGCGCAGCGCGTTGACCAGAATTTCAGCCGCTTTGGCACCTCCAAGATCCCCCAGTACAGGGATAGCTGCCATGCGCAACTCGGCGTTGGTCTCGGTCAGCGAGTAATCCATCAGCCGTCCAATGGTAGATACGGCCGTGGTATCGCCAATCAGGCCCAAGCCCTTGATTGCCTCCTGTTTGAGTGTCGTGCGCTGATCGTAGCCAAAGAGCACGGAGGTCAGCACCGGCACGGCCCGGGGGTCGCCGATTTCTCCCAGCGCAATGGCCGCTCTCTTACGGGTGGCGTAGGGGTAGTCCGCACGCGCGACTATCTCAATCAATTTGTCCAGTTGCTTCAGGTCGCCGGCCCAGTACTTCTTCTGCATATTTGACACATTCGTACAACTCTGCAGTATTAGTACGGCCAATAGAGTGCAGCAGATGAATCTCATCACAGCTTTTCCCATCCGAGTAGCACCTCACTTGCAGGAGTTGCAAACATGGTAGATATTCTAAAACTGCTTCTTCTCTATAATAACTATCCAGACTTTCCGGCGGTTCCTAAATGACTACGGTACAAACCCACGATCGTCAACCCATACCCGGTGTTAAAGATATGCTCGCCGTGTCCAGCGGCAAGGGAGGGGTGGGCAAATCCACTCTCAGTGTGAACCTGGCGGTAGCTCTGGCCCGGAGCGGCCTGAAAATCGGGCTCATGGATACCGATATATATGGTCCCAATATCCCCGGGTTATTAGGGCTCGAAGGCAAGCCGGAGGTAGCCGGAGAATCCCAGCGCCTCCTACCGCCCCAGGCCCATGGCCTCAAAGCCATTTCCATGGGCCTGCTCATAGACCCGGGGACACCGGTCATCTGGAGGGGCCCCATGCTGGCCAAAATGGTCAGCCAGTTTCTCTTTAACGTCGAGTGGGGCGAAATAGACATCCTGCTCCTGGATTTGCCACCCGGCACCGGTGACGTGCAGATAACCCTGACCCAGTCGGCCCCCCTCACCGCTTCGGTCATCGTCACAACCCCTTCAGCCATTGCGCTTGAAGATGTGCGCCGCGGGGTGGAGATGTTTCGCCAATCCGAGGTTCCACTCCTGGGTCTCATTGAAAATATGAGCCATTTCGTCTGCCCGAAATGCACCGGAACCAGCACTATTTTCGGCACTGGCGGCGGCGAACAAACCGCCCGCGCCTTCGAGCTTCCGCTCCTGGGACAGGTCCCGCTGGACATCCAGATGCGCCAGAATTCCGATGCCGGCACACCCCTGGTCCAGGCAAACCCGGATGCGCCCGCCGCCCAGGCCCTGGAGCAGATCGCCACCCGGATCGCCCAGCAACTGGAGGCCAGCGAGACTTGAATCGCGCCCCCATGCGCCATGCCTATAGCGCCTTGGGGGCCACTGTCCTTTTCCCGGAACCGCTGGCTAAATCCCGCACCGCGGCCCCGGACGCAGGCAAGTGTACTGGCGCAACCTCGCCGCACCCGGCCCGGCTGTGATTTTCCCCACGGGGCCAGGTTTTCATTTGCTCACAAAATCCGAGCGAGCGGCCGCCTCGTTGCCGCTATTGTCCCGCACCCTTACCACCAGGCGATGTTTCCCCGGGGCCAGATCCTCTTCGATCTGATATTCCACTGTACGGCCATCGGGGTCGTATTCACTGATCAGCCTTTCACCGTCCAGTTCCATGACCACGTCTTCCTCCCTGCCAATACCCGCACCACGATCCTCAACCCAGGCGGCGAGCCGCGGCCGCCGCCCGACCACGGCTCCCGAAGCCGGTTCCAGGCGACCGACGAGGGGCGGTTTTTCATCCTTCATCAGGGCATAGCGCGCAAACTGCCGCACCCTGGCACCGACGCGACGCTGCGACAAATTCAACTGGTTGTCGACAAAGTGATACTTCCCCTTTTCACTCAACCGGTAGACTCCCAGCTTCTCGGGCTTTTCCAACCCCGGGGGATAGCGCAATTCCACCCCAATTTTAAGTTCGAAACTGGTGGCTGCCGGTCCCAGCTCATAACCTATCCCGCCACTGGCCAGATGCTCCGTCTCCACGGGGCGAAACAACTCGGCCTGGGGAAAGAGCAACTCGTAGGCGCTGCCGGCTGGAAAACCCAGCCGCATCTGGCCACCATCCAGTTCCACCTGCGCCTCCCGCTCCGGCGCAACGGCTTGCTGCGCCAAACTCAGTGTTTCTCCTATCGGCACACCAGCGGCAGTGCGCCCTTCGAGAACGACCTGCAACCGGCTGTTCCCATTGGCCCGCAAGGGCACCACCACGCGATAGTGCCTCAGGTCCAGCTGCCGGAGCAGCAGCGGGTAGGGCCGCCCCCCGTCCTGCACTTTTATCCGGGGCGTTTCTCGCAGCACCTGCTCAAAGCCAAATTCCAGCTCCACAAAGTCGGGAAAGGCCCGCCGTCCGACCTTCACGGCAGCACTGTGCTGCCCACTATTGTAACCGGGTGCGGCACAGGTGCGGAAGTTCGCGCTGCCGGCACCGTCCCGCACCGCAAGACGCCACAGGAGAGGACCGGGCGCCAGCGGCCAGCGCGATGCCGAACCCGAAGCAATCTTTCTGCGCTCTACTACCTCCCACTTTTCTCCCCGCCGCGAACGAGCCAGTTCCGCTTCCAGGTACGCGTCGTCGGCATCTGAGGCCACGGCCTGCAAATATGCAATCCCCTGCTCATCGCCCAGCTGTAGCGGCCCGAGGGCTGGTGCAGCGTTGACGCGCACTTGCAGCAGGGCTCGGCTTTTGTTGCCGGCGACATCCTCGGATTCCACTACCAGCTGGTGCAATCCCTTTTTCAGGAAGGGCTCTCCACTGCCCACTCCACAGTGCAAAAAACCGCTCCCGGCAGCAGTGCCGCCGTAGCGGTGCAGACGGTTTCCCGGAGCCCCGAAGAGATTGTAAAACCTGCCGGCACCGCCGGGATACTCCAGGCGCGTGCGATCCAAAAAAACCTGGTGGGCGTCGGCATAGGAAATCCGATTATAAGTCGAGACGAATAGCCGCCGGCCATCCACTATCAGGCTCTGGCGATAAGGAGCCAGCTTGTTTTCGGCGGCACCGGTGCGATCATAGACCAGCAGTCCCACTCCAATTTGCCCGTAGACATTGGGGATTTCACTGCTGGTAAAATGCCGCCGCTCGCGGTCCCAGGTCAATCCCACCGAAACCGCCTGGCGTCCGCCCTCGACGAGGCTCTGCACTCCCTGCGGAATCAGGGCGATGCGGCGCAGTGTCGGCGCCACCGCGTCTTCTATTTCAAAGCCGTGGGTCAGCGGATTGAGCGGGACATTGTCCTCGCTGCGCAATTCTATATGCAGGTGGGGAGGGCCGGCGCCACTTTTGCCCGTCCGGGCAATAACTTCCCCCGCCCGCACCGGCAAGGTCCCCTCTTCGGGCCAGATATCGACGCTATAGCGCCGTGCTGCTCGCTGAGCTTGAATTACGCGGGCGGCCAGTTGGGGAGCAAAGTCCTGCAGGTGGGCGTAGACCAGGATGCGGCCATCTGCAAGCTTTTGGTAGACGGCCCGTCCATACCCCCAGGGCGAAGTCCGCAAGCGCAAGATATGTCCGTCGCCCACAGCCCGCACCTCGTAGCCGGTCCTGCCCCAGGTCTTGAGATCGACGCCAAAGTGGAAGGCGCTTGAACGACTTTCTCCGAAGGTCGATGACAGGGCTGGTTTGATTTTAAGCGGCCACCCAAGTTCCGCTGCTTCTACCCCGCCCAGGAGCACCAAAACCAGGAGCGCGCTGCGGTATGGCAATAAAGCCAGCATCAATTCCCGTCGCCCTCGTAGAGACACAGGCCGATCTCATCGGCATCGACGGTGATATAGTGCAGTGGTCTTTCGGTCCACGAGCCGGTATTGAGGTAGCGCACCCCCTCCCGCTCGATATCCATGATGGCGTGCGTATGCCCACAGGTGACCGCCTCGAACCCCTGGCTGCGCGCCGCAGCCAGGGCGTTTTGGGCCACGTGCTCGTTCAAAACGCGATAGAAAAAGGCCCACTTTTTGGCGTATTCGGCCACGTGCACCCTGCTGAAGCCCAGGGTAGAGCGCAGCTCGTGCAAAAATCTGAAAGCTGTCTTGAAAAGCCCGTGGCGGGGCATAATTTGATCGAAATCGTCTCCGTGCACGACCAGCAGGCGACGCCCGATTTCCCAGCGCTCCACAAAACAAATGCGCCCCGGATCATCTAGAACCAGGCCGGCATCGTGGTTGCCATAAACCCAGACCAGCGATCGCTTGTGGGATTCGCGCACCAGGCGCTCTAGCACCGCCTCGTGCGCGCTGCCAAGAGCGCGGCGCGGATCATCTATAGTATCGCCGTTGAGGATCAGTTGCGCGTCTTCGGGTAGCCCATCCAGCCAGGAGAGAAATTCGCGCTGATAGAAGTGCTCCGAGCCAAGGTGTAAATCACTCACGATAAAAGTGGTCTGCGCGCCCATACAACATGCCATGTTCAAAATATGTGTCTACAATTAACAATACTGTGGACACTTTTTAAGCGGCCATTTGGCCAAACTCTCTGAGCTGTTGGTATAGCGGTGATTTTTTTATC
>CAXFTV010000312.1:0-6952 GCA_964005845.1 uncultured bacterium | reverse complement strand
CCGCCCGGGTCGCGCCCAGCCGCACCCGAATCAGCGACCCCGAGGTCGGACCGGTGGACCTGAAAACTTCGCTGCGGTCCATGACCAGCTTGACCGGACGGGCGGTGCGGCGCGATAGAAGGGCGGCCACCGGTTCCAGATAGGCTCTCAGTTTGCCGCCGAAACCGCCGCCGATTTCGGTCGGAATTACGCGGATATGAGACAGTGGCAGTCCCAGGATACCCTGCAGTTGCTGGCGGATGCCAAAGGCGCCCTGGGAACTGCACCACACCGTCAGATGGCCGTCCGCATTCCACAACGCCGTGGCGTTCTGGGGTTCGATATACCCCTGGTGCACAGTCCCGGTCCTGAACTCCCGCTCGGCTACCACCGCCGCCGCCGCGAAGCCTTTTTCCCCCTCCCCCAGCACCATCTGGGAGTGCTGCGCCACATTGCTCTTTTTGCCGCTCTTCTCGCCCAGCGACTCGGTCTCCAGATCCTCGTGCACCAGCGGCGCATCCCCTTCCATGGCGCGGCGCACATCCAGCACCGGCGGCAGCACTTCGTAGTCCACCTCTATCAGTTCCAGGGCCTCCTCGGCCACGTGCGGACTAGAGGCGGCCACCGCCGCCAGGGCGTGGCCCTCGTAGAGCACCTTGTCCAGGGCCAGAACAGCCGAAATCAGGTGCTTCAGGCGCACCACTTCCTCGCCCAGATCTTCGTCCCGGTCCGCGGCGCAGCGCAGTAGATCCCGTCCAGTTATGACGCCGCGCACCCCGGGATGCGCGGCGGCGCGGGCAGTGTCGATAGCGCGAATCCGGGCGTGGGCGTGCGGGCTGCGCAAGACCTTGCCGTACAGCAGTCCGGGCAGAGACACATCCGCCCCGTACACGGCTTTCCCGGTCACCTTGTCGACGCCGTCGTGGCGCAGGGGCCGGGTGCCTATCACTTTGTATTGACTGTTTTCCATAGTTCGCCCTTTTCTGCCCGTGCTTTAAAAGCTATACTACTACTTAGGCACTGATTTTCACCCTTCGCCAAGGCAAAACCACCATGGCCTCACTAGCCCGAATCGAAAGCGAACTTGAGCACATTAGCGCCCTGTCCAGCGGCCGGGTCGGCGTCGGCTTCCTGCACTTCGAAACCGGCGCCCGCGTCGCCCTCGGCGCCCACGAGTCCTTCCCCATGGCCAGCACCTACAAAGTGGCCATTGCCGCGCGCCTGCTGCAGCGCATCGACGCCGGGGAGTTCGGCCTCGACCAGATGATCGATATCGACCAGAACGACCTCAGCCCGGGCGGAGGCCTGGTCAGAGCCCACATCTACCACCCCGGCCTGGCCCTCTCCATCCACAATCTGCTGGCGCTGATGCTGACCGTCAGCGATAACACCTCCAGCGATATGGTACTGCAGCTGGCCGGCGGCGCCGCGGCCGTGACCGATTTTCTCCGCGCCGCGGGCATCGAGGGCATGCGGGTCGACCGCTCTACCAAAGGACTGATAACCGATGCCTACGGCGCCACCGCGTTGATGCCGGACAACCAGTGGTCATTCCAGTTCCTCCAGGAGCACAGGGCGGCCCTGTCGAACGATCCGCCCGCCGCTGCCGCCGAGGTTTTTTTGGCCGATCCCCGCGATACCTCGACGCCCGCCGCTATGCTGGATCTGCTGGCGCGGATTTTCCGCCGCGAACTTCTGAGCGCGGCGAGTACCCAGGTGCTGCTGGACATCATGGAATCTTGCGAGTCGGGTGCGGCGAGAATAAAAGGCCTGCTGCCCGCAGGAACTGTCGTGGCCCACAAAACCGGCACCATCCCCCGGATCTCGACCAACGATATGGGCATCGTCACCCTGCCCGACGGGGCTGGCCACGTGGCCATCTCGATCGTGGTCAAATCGCCCGGCAAGGGCGACTTCACGCAGCGGGAAGAGGCCGAGCGCACCATCGCCCACCTGGCCCGGGCGGTGTACGATTTCGCACTTTTTACTCACTGATCTTCCAGCATCGAAGCGATGTCCGTGCCTTCCTGGTAGCTATAGGGCGGCTGTACGATGAGGCGCTGTAGCGGCGTCAATTCTGCGTCTATTTCGGCGAAGTTGCCGGCGCTGCCCGTATGCAGAGAGGGGGCGTATAGATAGCGCAGCAAACGCCGTTCGAAATCGGCCTTCCACGGCACCGTCCCGTGGGTCAGGGCCTCGGTGAAAATCAACGCGTCTCCGGCCTGCAGCTCAAAGTGTTTGACGCACCCCAGGTCCACCTCCAGCCGCCGCACATCCTGCGGGCACAGGTAGTTGGCCTTGTGGCTGCCGGGAATGCAGACAAAACCGCCGTCCTCCGGCCCCTGGTCGCTGAGGGCGTAGCTGACCGACATCAGCCCGTTGTACATGCGCCCGAATTCAAAGCGGTGATAAAAAATCTCCCGCATATGTTCCAACTCCGGGGTGCCGCCGCCGTGCAGCATGAACCCCTCGCTGCCCTTGGTCATGGTCATACCCGCATTGCCGACCAGGCGGAAGCGCGGCCCGATGGTCGCCAGCATCACCCGCATGATGTGAGGCAGGGCAATGGCGTCGAGGAAAGGCTGGCGCCAGGGCGGCTCCCAGAACAGATAACCCCCGAAATCGCCGCGCCCATGGGTGCCCTTCAAGCCCGCCGCGGCGCGGCCCCCTTGTTCTTTCAGGCTGCCGTCCAGGGCCTGTTCGGGTCCCCGGATGTTAATCTGGTCCCGATGCTGGTCGATCGCTTCATTCATAGCGGCAACCAGCTCGGGACCAAGGGCTCCTTTGAGGACCAGATAGCCGTTGAGATCGAACAGGTAGTGATCGTATTCGGTCATTGAGATATCCTTTCTTGCGACTCGGGTGAAGGCGCTGAAAGCGGTGATTTCAAGGGCTGGCAAGTAGCATTTTGGTGCTGTTTTTTACCCTGGATATATGTACTGCCGGCGCGGCGCAGCAGAAATGGACCCGCCCGCCCGCATCCCTGCCAGACGACGGCGGCGCGCTGCCACTGCAGCGCTCGAATCCCATATAGAGCGCCCTTCAGTTGATGCGCTTGTCGCGCCCCTGCCACTCCTGCTCGCGCAGCACGTACTTCTGCACTTTGCCGGTGGAGGTCTTGGGCAGCGCTCCGAACGCCACCGCATCCGGGCACTTGAAGTGCGCCAGGCGCTCGCGGCAAAACGCGATAAGCTCCTCTTCGCTAGCCCTTTCCCCCGCTTTCAAAGTCACAAAAGCCTTGGGGCGCTCGCCCCACTTCTCGTGCGCAATAGCCACCACGGCGCACTCCAGCACGGCGGGGTGGCTGGCCACGGTCTGTTCGACTTCGATGGTGGAAATGTTTTCGCCGCCGGAAATGATGATATCCTTCTTGCGGTCGCGCAGTTCAATGGTGCCATCCGCATGCCAAACGGCCAGATCGCCGGAGTGGAACCAGCCGTTGCGAAAAGCCTCCCGGGTGGCCTCGGGCTGGCCGAAGTAGCCCTGCATGACATTGTTGCCGTGCATCACCACTTCGCCTATGGTCTGGCCGTCCTGCGGCACGTCCCGGGTGTTTTCATCGACCACGCGCAACAGGTCGGCCGTGCGGTAGGCCTGGCCCTGACGCGCCAGCAGCTCGGCCTGCTCGTCCTGCGGCAGCTCGTTCCACCGGGACTGCCAGGCGCACACCGAAATCGGCCCGTAGGTCTCGGTCAGCCCGTATACGTGGATGGGACGAAAATTGAACTTCTGCAATTGCCCCAGCAGGGTGGGCGAGGGCGGCGCCCCGGCAATGATAACCGTCACGGGCTGTTCCAGGCGCCGCGCCGCGGGGCTGTTGAGCAGCATGATCTGGACCGTGGGAGCGCCGTTGTAGTGCGTCACCTTTTCGCTCTCGAACAAGGCCCAGACGCGTTCGGGCTCGAGCTGCCGTAGACACACGTGGGTGCCGCCCACCGCGGTCACCGCCCAGGTGAAGCACCAGCCGTTGCAGTGGAACATCGGCAGGGTCCACAGGTAGACACTATCGAGGTTCAACCCCGTCTCCAGTACTTCGCCCAGGGCATTGAGGTAGGCGCCGCGATGGGTGTAGAGCACCCCCTTGGGACGCCCCGTAGTGCCGGAGGTATAATTCATCGAGATAGGTTCTTCCTCGTCTGCCAGCAGATCGGGACCCGGCGCCGGTACGGCGGCCGCCAGAAATTTTTCGTAGGGGTCGTCGGCCGCACCCGAGTCGTCGATATGCACTACCTGCAGGGCGCTCAAATCCAGTTCTTCGACCAGGGGATAAAGTTCGCGGTCGACGAATAGAAAGCGGGCCCCGCAGTCGCGCAGGATATAATCGATTTCAGAGGTGTTCAGGCGGGTATTGATCGCCACCAGGATAGCAGCGGCCGCCGGCACCGCAAAATGGGCCTCGAGCAGGGCCGGAATATTGGGCGCTAGAAAGGCCACGCGCTCGTGTTTTTCGAGGCCGGCGGCACGCAATCCGGCGGCCAGGCGGTTGACCCGCGCGGCAAACTCGGCATAGGTGTAGCGCCGCTGGCCGTGGACCACCGCGGTCTTTTCGGGGTACACATAGGCGTTGCGGCGCAGAAAGGACACGGGCGTCAACTCCGTGCGATAGACGCTTTTTTCTGCCATCCGATGCTCCTCTGAATCCTCGTCCGCCATGGCGTTATACCATGTTGAGGCCGCCGTCGATGTCGATGCAGCGACCGGTGAAATAGTCGTTTTCGATGATGAACTTCACCCCCAGCCAGACGTCGTGCGGGGCGCCGATGCGGCCCAGGGGCACGGCCGCGACCAGAGCGTCGCGCGCCTTCTGGTGCATGTCCCGGGTCATCGGGGTTTCGATCAGGCCCGGGGCCAGGGCGCCGACGCGAATGCCAAAACGGGCGAATTCGCGCGCCCAGGTAGTGGTGTTGGCCGCCAGCGCCGCCTTGGCCGCCACGTAGCTGGATTGACCGCGATTGCCGTGGCGCGACAGCGAGGACATATTGACGATGACGCCGGGCGCGTCGGCGCCGGCCATCCAGGCCACCACCTCGCGCACCATCCAGGTGGCGCCCGTGAGGTTGACGTCGATGACGGCCTGCCAATCGGCGCGGCTGAGCTTGGCGATCTGGCCGCTGTCGCGATCCTTTTTCACCAGCAGGCCGTCGCGGATGATGCCGGCGTTGTTGATCAGACCGTTGAGTCCGGCCATTGCCGCAGCGGCCCAGTCGACAAATTCGGCACTCTCTGCTTCGCACCTCACATCGAGGGCGCGGGTGTGTAATGTGCCGGGCAGGGCGGCGGTCTCGGCCGCGAGTTTTTCGAGCCCTTCCCGATCCACATCGCCGGCCGCGACCCGGGCCCCGGCCCGCAGCAGCTGATGGGCAAAATAAGCGCCCATGCCGCTGGCGGCGCCGGTGACGACGATCTTCATCTCCGCAAGTTCCATATTTCCCTCATCGGCGCCCTGGAGTGGGCGCCTCGACTCTCACATCCAGACAGACGATCTCGCGCTCATCGCGCAGATAGAGTTTGCCGCCGGACAGGCTCGGCGCCGTCCAGCACTTGCTTTTGAAAACTTCGACCCGGCCCTTTTCCCGGTATTCGACGGGCGTGGCTTCGACCAGGGCCAGATCCCCGCCTTCCCCCAGGACGAACAGATGGCCGTCGGCCAGAATCAAGCTTCCCTTGCCCAAACCGCGCTTTCTCCACGCGCTCTCACCGCTGGCGGCCTCGATGCACTTGAGGGTGCCAGCGTCGAAGCCGTACAAATGGCCCTGGTGCAGCACCGAGGTGGCCATGTGGTTCTTCATCACCCGGCTCTGCCAGACTTGCTCGACGCCCGCCCCACCGGCTTTGATACGCAACAGGGCCGCCCCCTTGTCGTAGCCGGAGGAAATGAAAATCCGGTCCGGGGCGACGAAGACCGGGGTCGCCGCATTGACATCGTAACTGGTGTGCCAGGTGTGGCGCCACAGCAGGCGCCCCTCCGCCGGCGTCACCGCAACCGGCCCCTCAGCGGTAAAAAAGACGATTTGCCGCATCCCGCCCACAGTGATTGCCAGCGGCGACGAATAGGAGGGCTTGTCGCCCTGCGAAGCCCAGATCACGCGCCCGTTTTCCCTGGCAAAGGCGACCAGCGATTTGCCGCCTCCCCCACCGGCCTCGACCAATACCAGATCGCCTTCCACCAGCGGCGAGGTGGAAAAACCCCACCGCGGTGCCTGGCTGCCGAACTGCTGCGCAAAATCGCTTTTCCACTGCACCGCGCCGCTCTTTGCCTCCAGGGCGTAGAACGTGCCGTTTGCACTCAAGACAAAGACCTGGTCGCCCGCCACCAACGGGGTGGAACGCGGACCATTGCCGCCCTGGCGGTCTCGAAAATTGGTTCCGGTCTGGGCGCGCCACACTTCCTTGCCAGTGGCCGCATCCAGACAAACCACGAGTTCGGTATTGCCCCGGGCGAACATGGTGTAGGCGCGCCCCCGGGCAATCGAAATCCCAGAAAAACCTTCCCCTCCCGGAATCCGCCACACCACCGCCGGGCCCTTTTCAGACCAGCTTTTGAGCAACCCGGTGGCGCTGGAGACGCCGTTGCGCTCGGGCCCGCGCCACTGCGGCCAGTCACCGCTTGCGGACGCCTCCGAGTCCGCGGCGGCCCTCGTCGCGAAGGCCACCAGGCCCAGAATCGAGGCCGCCCGCAACAACCCGAGGACCCGTCGACAGCGCAATTTCTTCCATTCCATAGTTTCTCCGCCTTTCAGGTATAACGCGCATTTTGGTATACCGGGTCGTAAAACTCGGGCAGCAACTGGTCTATCCGCAGCAGCCCCTGGCGCGTCAACTCGACCCCGTCCGGGTGCACCTCCAGCATACCCTCGTCCTGCAGCTTGCCGTAGGCCGGGGCAAAAATCTCGAGGATCTCGGCCCCGAACTTGTGGCGGAAGTATCCCGCATCGATCTTCCCGAGCTTTAACTGCAGGATCATCTCCCGGGT
>CAXFTV010000311.1:0-2948 GCA_964005845.1 uncultured bacterium | reverse complement strand
GGGCTACCGTTGGGTCAACTTGCTCCTGCACGTGCTCTGTTCCACCCTGGTTTTTTGCCTGCTGCGCAGATTGGGTGGCCCGGAGAGGGTCGCGTGGGTCGGCGGCGCCCTGTTTTTGCTGCACCCGACCCACGCGGAGGTGGTAAATTATATCAGCAGCCGCTCCGATCTGCTGGTGAGTTTTTTTTATCTGGCGGCCCTGCTGCTGGCCTTCAAAGAGCGGGAGCGGATCGTCCCGGGTACCCATTTTGCCTATATCGCAGGTCTGCTCTCCAAGTCCGTGGCTTTTACCCTGCCCTTGGTAGTGGGGGGCTACCGGGTGTGGCGCTGGGGCTGGCGCCAGCTTTGGCAAAATGGGTCCGGGTACCTAATCCTGGGAGGGATCAGTGCAGCCTACCTGGGCGTCCTTGTGGCCAATCGCTTTCTCGATAGCTCTATCGCCAAGGCTCCGCGCGGGCTGGAGGTGCAGATCTGGACCCAGCTGAAGGCCTTTGTCTATTACCTCTTCATCTTTGCCATGCCCGTCGATCTGAGCGTGGAGCCCCAGTTTTTTGTCGCCCAGAGCCTGTGGGCACCGGCGCCGCTACTGGCGGCTCTGCTCCTGGTTTCTATGGGCTTTTGGGCCTACCAGAGCCGCCGCCGGCTGCCGCTGCTGGGGTGGGTCTTTTTCCTCGTTGCCCTCTTGCCGGCATCCCTCTTTCCGCTCAATCTCCTGGTCGGCGAGCGCCGCATGTACCTGGCCAGTGCCGGTTTGATTCTGGTCCTGGCCTGGTCCTGGGAGCCGCTGCTGCGGCGCCTGCGCCTGGGGGGGGTGATCGGCGTGGCCGCGTTGGGCTTGATTTTTGCTATTTCCTGTGTGCAACGCAATCAGGTGTGGGCCAGCAAAATCGGTCTGTGGGAAGATGCGGTGCGCCAGGGACCCCGGATGTTCCGGCCGCGGGCAAACCTGGCGCTGGCCTACGTCAAGCAGGGCAGGCGGGAAGAAGCGCTTGCGGAATTGCAGGCTGCCCTGGAGATAAAGCCGGATTTTGCCGATGCCTGGGTGGAAGTGGGCAATATCCGCAAAGAGCAGGGCGCGATGGAAGCGGCCAAAGAGGCCTATGAGAAGGCCCTCGTCTTCGATGCCGATCTGGAAGGGGTATATTACAACCTGGGAAATATTTACCAGGAGACCGGCCGCCCCGCGGCAGCAATTGCCTACTATCGGCAGGCGCTTGAGCGCAACCCGAACTTTGCCGATGCCCACAACAACCTGGGGCAGGCCCTTGAAGCCAGCGGCCGCCCCGATGAAGCCCTGGCGCGCTACCGGCAGGCCCTGGACATCGATCCGGATCAGCCCCAGGCCTGGTACAACCTGGCCGTCCTCAGCGAAAAAAAGGAGCAGTTCGAAAAGGCCCGGAAGGCTTATGAAAAAGCGCATCAATTACTCGTCGACGATCCCGAATACGCAGGAAATCCGCTCTACCAGAAATTCGCCCGCAGGGCGCTGGACGGTTTTTTGCGCCTAAAATAAAAAGGTAGAAGTCTATGTGTGGTATAACAGGTATTCTGCACAAAGATGAACATATGCCCCTGGACCGGCAGGTGCTTGAACGCATGACCGATAAACTGGTGCACCGCGGTCCGGACGATAGTGGCCTGTGGCTAGACGGAGCCGTTGGCTTTGGACACCGCCGCCTCAGCATTATCGATCTGAAGGGGGGGCACCAGCCCATGGCGGGGCGAGACGGCACCAGCTGGATCACCTACAATGGGGAAATCTACAACTACATCGAACTCAGGCACCAGCTGCAGGCCAGGGGCCATTCTTTTGTCTCCCAAAGTGATACCGAGGTGGTGCTGCAGATGTACGAAGCCTATGGGGAAGACTGCCTGGAGCATTTCAACGGCATGTTCGCCTTTGCCATCTGGGATGGCCAGCGCCGGCGCCTCTTTGCCGCCCGCGATCGGCTCGGCATCAAGCCTTTCTACTACTACAGCAACGGCGATATCCTGGTTTTCGCCTCCGAGATCAAGAGTTTGCTGCAGCATCCACGGGTGCGGGCGGCAGTGGATTATCAGGGGTTGCAGGACTATCTCGATCTGCAGTACTGCCTGGGGGACAAAACCCTCTTTGCCGGCATCAAGCGACTGCAACCGGGGCACTGCCTGAGCTGGGAGGAGGGCCAGCTGCAGGTGCGGCGCTACTGGGATCTGGATTTTGCCCCGGACACCTCGACCAGCGAAGCGGATTTCGTCGCACAGATAAGTGCCCTGACCGAAGACGCGGTGCGGCTGCGCCTGCGCAGCGACGTGCCGGTGGGAGCCCATCTCAGTGGCGGCCTCGATTCCAGTGCCATCGCCTGCCTGGCCGCCCGCCATCTGCAGGGCTCTCTGCAGGTTTTTACCGGTGGTTTCAGGGAGGACCCGAAGTACGACGAGTCCTCCTATGCGCGCCTGGTAGCCAGCGAAATCGGGGCGCAATACCACGAAGTTTTCCCCCGGGCCCAGGATCTGGCGGATACCTTTGAAGAGCTGGTCTACTATCTGGATGAGCCCATTGCGGGAGCGGCGGTTTTTCCCCAGTATTTCCTCTCCAAACTGGCCAGCCAGCACGTCAAAGTGGCGCTGGGCGGACAGGGCGGCGACGAGTTGTTTTGCGGCTATGCCCGCTATCTCGTGGCCCACCTGGAACTGGGTATGCAGCAGGCCGTTTACGGCCCGGCCCCAGGACAGGAGGAGGTGAATCTTGCGGCGCTTTCGGCCAATCTTTCCTATCTTAGGGGATACGAGCCGATGATGCAGAACTTTTTCTCGCAGGACATGTTCGGCGCGCCGGCGCAGCGCTATTACCGGCTGCTGCAAAGATCGCAGGACATGGACGGGATTCTGCAGAAGGATTGGCAGGACGCCGAGTATTCCACCCTGGAGACTTTTTGCGCTGAATTCATGTACCCGCAAACCGGAGC
>CAXFTV010000310.1:0-7604 GCA_964005845.1 uncultured bacterium | reverse complement strand
CAGTACCGACCCGGATGCTGTGCGCCAGCAGGCCGAGCGGCTGGACCCGGCCAGGACGCTTTTTATTGCGGCGACAAAATCGGGCGGCACAATCGAAACAATGTCCCTGCTGAAATTCTTTTACAACCGTACCTGCGAGGCCGTGGGTGTGGATGAGGCAGGCGCTCATTTCGCCGCTATCACCGATCCCGGCAGCGGCCTGGCCGAGCTGGCTCAGGCATTGAATTTCCGCCACGTATTTCTCAACGACCCCAATATCGGGGGACGCTATTCGGCGCTCTCGTTTTTTGGCCTGGTTGCAGCCGGCTCGATCGGCCTGGATCTGGACGGGCTCCTGGAGCGCGCCCGAAGCATGGCCGCCGAGTGTGCCCGCAGCAGACGGAATCCAGGTGCCTTGCTGGGGACTATTCTCGGAGCCAGTGCGCTGGCTGGCCGCGATAAACTCACCCTGGTTTCCTCCCCCCCAATCGCCGCCTTTGGCGCCTGGGTAGAACAACTAATCGCAGAAAGCACTGGCAAGGAGGGCAAGGGTATACTGCCGGTGGACAATGAACCGCTGGCTCCCCCCAGCGCCTATGCCGGCGACCGCATCTTTGTCTATCTGCGCCTGCGCGGCGACGCGAGCTTGGACCGTTCCATCCAGGCCCTTATAGAAGCTGGCCATCCCGTGGTCCAGCTCAATCTATATGACCTGGAAGATCTGGGCGGTGAATTTTTCCGCTGGGAAATCGCCACCACGGTGGCCGCCTACTGCCTGGCCGTCAATCCCTTTGACCAGCCCAATGTCGAAGCGGCTAAAGTCCTGGCCCACACTATGGTCGAGGCCTATCGGACGCAGAACCAGCTTCCCCACCGGGAACCCACCTTCCAAAACGCCGCTATCACCGTCTTCGGCGAAGCGCCAGTTCCTTCTCTCAAAGCGGCAATAGATGCCCTGCTAGCACGTGCTCACAGCGGTGGGGGCCGCAGCTACATCGCTCTCCAGGCTTACTTGAAACCCGCTGCCAGGACCGACCGGGCACTCAACGATTTGCGCCTGCTCCTGCGAAGCCAAACCCGCATGGCCACCACTCTGGGTTATGGCCCGCGCTTTCTCCATTCTACTGGCCAGTTGCACAAAGGCGATGCCGGGCGCGGTCTCTTTATCCAGTTTACCAGCGATGCCAGCGCGGATCTTGCAATCCCCGACCAGCCGGGCGAATCCGCTTCTGCCATCTCATTCGGCATTCTCAAAAGCGCGCAGGCCCTGGGAGACCACCAGGCTCTTCTGGACAGCAAACGTCCGCTACTCCGAATCCACCTGGGCACCGACGTTTTAGCGGGCCTGGAACACGTGCGGCAAGCGCTGAGCTGAACTCGTGCCAGGATATTATCTACGTTTCAAATGGCCCATTAGAAAGGATTAAAATATGCAGTTAGGAATGATTGGTTTGGGAAAAATGGGGGCGAACATGACCCTGCGCCTGCTTCGCGGTGACCACGAAATGGTGGTTTTTGACCAGGACGTGGATGCACTTGAAACGGCCGCCGCCGCAGGCGCGCAGGCCACCGACTCCATAGAAGATTTAATTGCCGAGTTGGAAGCCCCGCGCGCCATCTGGGTAATGGTCCCCGCGGGCGCGGCAACGGAAAACACCGTTTCGGCTCTGGCACTGCAGCTCGCTGCTGGAGACACCATTATCGACGGGGGCAACAGCAATTACAAAGACACCATGCGCCGGGCCGCAACCCTCCGCCAGCAGGAGATTCACTTCGTCGATGTGGGTACCAGCGGCGGCGTCTGGGGGCTGCGGGAAGGTTATAGCCTGATGATCGGCGGTGCAGATGAAGCGGTAGATCGGCTGCGCCCCCTGTTCGAGACACTGGCCCCCTCTGCCGCAGATGGCTGGGGACACGTCGGACCCAATGGCGCGGGGCATTTTGTCAAAATGATCCACAATGGCATTGAATATGGAATGATGCAAGCCTATGCGGAAGGTTTTGCCATCATGAAGAAAAAAACAGATTTAAACCTGGATATGCACCACATTGCCGAAATCTGGCGCCACGGCTCGGTAGTGCGCTCCTGGTTGCTGGACTTGACTGCTGAGGCCCTACGGGAAGATCGGGATCTAAGTGCCATCGCTCCCTATGTTTCGGATTCGGGCGAGGGTCGTTGGACAGTTGCAGAAGCCATCGAGCTGGACGTTCCCGCCCCGGTCATTACCCACTCTCTAATCGCCCGGCTGCGCTCGCGCGACGAGGAGTCCTACGCCGACCGCCTATTGGCTGCCATGCGCAACCAGTTCGGCGGGCATGCAATAAAAAAACAGGATTAAAATGATTGCGGGACACCGCTCTCCCATCATTTTACTAGTTTTTATTTTCGCCCTATCTTTAAAGGCTCTTCATTTAAACGAGTTTTTTGAAAGGATATTAGTTATGCCGAATATTGCGCTGGTTTTGAAAGCCGAAATTCGCCGGGTAGCGCGGCGGGAAATTCGCCTCGAATACGACGCTTTAAAAAAACAGGTACACGGGCTCAAAAAAACGGTCAGGACACAAGCGCAGGCCATTGCAAAACTCGAAAAATCCCTTGCCACAATGCCCGCTCAGTCCGTTCCGGCTGAACTCGAGGACCCCGCGCCTAAAGCGACAACCGCTAGGGTCTCCCCCATGTCCATCAAGCGTCAGCGAAAGCGGCTGAAATTGTCCCAGAGCGAATTGGGGCAACTCCTCAAGGTGAGTACCAATACCATTGTCCGCTGGGAAGCAGGGACCTCCAAACCACGGCCCATCTACCGCGACCAGCTCGTCAATCTGCGCGGCATGGGCATTCGCAACATAAGAAAAATGCTGGCGACATAAAAACCAATTTCATCTTGCCTAAATCCCCCCTTGTGAAAGCACCGCTCACCGGGGGGATTTTTTTATTCTTTTCTCTCCCAGCAATCCAGATACTGCTGCATTTCATCTGCCAGAGAATGGTTGTCCCTTTTTTTCGCCCCCCCGGCTACAATCCGCGCTTTTTTAATCAGCATTGAGCGCGCTCTATCTCTCTTTTCCTCCTCCAACGCGGGCATCGCTGTGAGCAACTTATCCAGAGCATAGACTCTGAAGCGGTCCATGGCGGCATGGGCACGGGATAGCTGGTCGGCGTGGCCGCCGTATTTTAGCAGCAGCTTTTCAGCCACATAATCGACTTCGTAGTTGGCCGTAAGGCGCAAAAAAAACTCGTAGTCTTCACAGGCTGGAAGGCGCTCGTCGAAGAGGCCAAGGCGGGCAAATA
This sequence comes from uncultured bacterium, assembly GCA_964005845.1. Lineage (GTDB taxonomy): Bacteria > Latescibacterota > UBA2968 > UBA8231 > UBA8231 > CAXFTV01. Next base: position 4,336 of record CAXFTV010000310.1, on the reverse strand, counting down.
CGCTGTGGTGAATTACTATGGAAGAAGGCGACATAACGCAGAGCGGCAGGGCCTTGAAAAAAATATCGCCGCCGAATTTCCGATGGTGTTTGTGGGGATTGACTCGCACCCCGTTGCGAATCCAGATTTCATCGCTATGGCAAATAAGCAGCTTCGATTGCGCCAGTGCCTCTACCTGCCTTTGTAGTTTTTGCGGCAGCCATTCATCGTCCGAGTCCAGCAAGGCCAGCCATTCTCCTCTGGCCTCTCTTATGCCGAGATTGCGCGCCGCCGAAACGCCCTCGTTCCGGTGTTTGCGCAATAACCTGACCGCGTCCCCGAATTCATCCTCAATCCCTTCCGCAGTGCCATCTTCGGAACCATCATCCACCACAACCACTTCCCAATCCACATACTTCTGCCCCAGCACCGACCTGATAGCTCGCCCGACCAGATCGCGGCGATTATATACGGGTAAAATAACGGATATCATCGACGGCCCATGAGTTTTTTCGCAAACATGGCAAGAAGGCTTGTCGTGCATCGAGTAACCCAAGAAACCCAATCCCAGGTCCCTTGGGGAGCGCGGCGACCAGGGATCAAGAGCGCGAATATCCCGCCCCTCGCCACAGCTAATTTCAGCGCCCCTCAAACAGATCCCGGCCTGCGACCAGGGCCTCGATTTTGCGGTCCGCCACACTGCGCTTGAGCATCCAGAAACCGCAATCGGGATTGACGTAGGCCAGGCGCTCTGCCCCCAGCACCTCGGCGGCCTCATCCAACCTACGAGCGATATCTTCGGCGCTCTCCACGACGTTGGTTTTGATATCCACAACCCCCAGGCCAAATTTGATTTTATCGTCGATCTCTCGCAGAACCGGCAACTCCCAGTTGCCCCGATGGGCCAGTTCGAGCAAAACGTGATCGCAGTGCAAATTGCTCAGATAATAAATGAGTTGTTCCCAGTTGCCCTGTTGAATGGTCTGCCCGCCATAATTGCCAAAGCATAAATGCACCGCCGCCGTGGTCTGAACGGCATCGAGCACCCGGTTGATAGCTTCCAGGGCCCAATCCTTTTCCTGCGGATGCCCGGGCAGGTTGGCCTCGTCTACCTGAACCACATCCGCATCGATTGCGGCAACCTGGCCGGCCAGCACATCTGCCAGTGCCAGACACAGTTCGGGCTGCGAGCTATAATGCTGGTCGAGCAGGGTCTTGCACAGCATGTGCGGCCCCGTAAGGGTAAATTTCATCGGCCTTGAAGTGAGCTTGCGCGCCCGCTGGCAATCTCCCGGCAGATCCAAACTACCCTCGTCTAAAGCGCCTTCGACCACACCGCTGGGTTTGCCGCGGTACGACATGCCACTATCCCGAAGAAAACGCTCAACGTCGGAACGGGTGACCAGGCTGCGCACATTGCCCATGGGGCGAACAAAGTACTCGATCATGCCATTGGTTTCTGGATGATTCAGATCAAAGCGATAGAGTTCGCCATCTGCAACTAAATCAATGCCGGCATTCTCTTGGATCTTGAAAATTACTGCGGTAGCATCTACAAGCGCTTGCTCCGAAGGCTGGGCGAGCAACCAATCGGGAGCTGGATAGCTGCCTACCACCGTCGTTCTGATACTCATGTGAATCCTTTCAATGTTTAGTATGTGCGCTGCCGGCTGCGGCTGGCTGCTTCCTCTAGATTCTCCAGCAGTATTCCCGTAGTAATAACTTCGGGGAGCACAATAGGGCGGTCGGCCTGGCCCGCGGGCAGGATGACGTAGAGCGGCACCCCAGAGCGCCCGAAGGCCTGCAGCAAAGCCGTAATTTCCGCATTGCGATTGGTCCAATCGGCCTTGACCAGCGCCATATCCATTGCCGCAAATCTGTTTTGCACAACCTCTTCTGCCAGCACCGTGCGTTCGTTCACTTTACAGGTCCAGCACCATTCGGCAGTGAAGTCGATAAAAACATTTTTTTCGGCTTTTACCAGGCTTTCTACACGGGAGACAGAAAATGGTTGCCAGGGCAGTTCGTCCTTGGGTTTTTTCACCGCCGCGAGGATTTCTTCCGCTCCCAGCAGTGGCTGCAAGAATGCGCCGTACCCGAAAATAGTCAACGCAACTGCTACCCCCCATCCCAGCAGGCGCTGGGGGCGGCGGCTGCGCAAATCAATCCACTGCCCCACTATCCAGCAAGAGAGAGCCAGACATAGCAAAAAGGCACCGCTCCACACAACGCCTTCCATACCCAGTTGTTTGCCCAATACCCACAATAACCACAGGACCGTGGCCATAAGTAAAAAGCCCATCAACTGCTTGAAGCGCTCCATCCACAGCCCCGGTCGCGGGATAAAGCGCATCCAGCCGGGTTCCAGGGCCAGTAGAATGTAGGGCAGGGCCATACCCAGCCCTATGCACAAAAAAATGCCGCTGATGACAAAGGCCGAACGCGAAAAAGCAAAGCCCAGAGCGGTGCCCAAAAAAGGCGCCGTGCAGGGGGTGGCCAGAACCGTCGCCAGGACGCCATTGGCAAAGCTGTTGAAAAGTCCCTCGCCCCTTCCCGCTCCCCCCAAGCCACCCTGAGCGCCGGGCAGACGCACGCTAAAAACCCCGAACAAACTGAGACCCAGTGCAAATACTAGGGCAGCCATGGCCATGACAAAGCCCGGATACTGGAACTGGAACCCCCAGCCGATCTGTTCGCCACCCGCCTTGAGCGAGATCACCACAAGGGCCAGGGCCATAAAAGTCGCCAGGATACCGAGCACAAAGGCAAGGCCCAATTGGCGAATCCGCCCGCGCTCCTCGCCGGCCTGGGAGACAAAGCTGAGAACTTTTAAAGAAATGACCGGCAACACGCAAGGCATCAGGTTGAGGATCAGTCCCCCCACTGCGGCCAAAGCCAGATAGACCCACAGTGAAAGGGCTGCCCGATCGGCATCTGCCAGTTTGAAATTTATCGCCAGCAGTCCACCTGATTCTGCCCCTGGAGGCAGCTTGCCGCCCAGCTCAAGTTCCACCGCGTTGTAGCGCCTTGCCGTATCGCCCTCTAATTGATAAACCAGAACCCCGCGCAAAACATCGAGATGCTCTTGCCCAAAGGTCTCTATCTGCAGGCGCAGCAGCAAGGGAGTGGCATGAATCCCCGGTGCCAGAGCTTCCTCGCCGCCAAGCTCAAGTAGCTGTGGTGGTGCAAAGACGTCGATGGACTCGCCGTTTATCGGATAGAAATCGGGGCTGTCAACCTCGGTGCGCAGGGGTCTGTCACGGCCAGCCAAAACTATATCCACCTGGATATTGTTCCCCTGACGCTGCACGGCATAGTCCAGTTCTATAGCCGATCTTTCCTCCAGTGCCACAGGCAACCGGGCGCGTGACTCGGCGAAGAGCGCGGCATGCGGCGAACTCTTCGCCTGCAAGCTTACCGGCATCTCCAGCACTAGGGTGGTATCGCTCGGGTAGCAGAGTTCGCGGCAAACCAACCAGGAAACTTCCGCCTTGAAAGGCAGCTTCGCAGCGGCGTCTAGAGGCTCGGGAACCCGCACCTGGGCGAGAAGCATGTGCGGCTCCCCGTACCCATAGACCACCAGGTCCTCGCCTTCGGTATACTTGCTGGGCAAGGGCCACTCCAATGGGCCGGTGCTGAAACCCGGCGGCAACTCCCAAGCGACGGTGGTGGGTGCACCCGTATCGCCGGTGAATTGCCAGTAGGTATGCCACCCCTCCTCCATGCGCAACTGCACCCCCAGGTAAAATGCCTGGCCGGGTACCACTGCATCAACGTCCGCCAGCAACCTGACCTGTACTGGATGGGGCATTCCCCCGGCGCGAGACACCCCACCTGCGAGGGCGCAAAACACCAGCAAAAAGACACAGAAAATCCCATTGCATTTACTCATCAAATTTCCCTTAGGCATGTGCATCTTTTTTTTAATAGATGCGCTAGGCAGCCGGAAGTTTCAATTTTGGCGAATTTTCCGGACGCGCCACTCCCCCGTGGCTGGGGCAGATTAATGGCGCAATTCGATGTGTGCTCCCAGAGCGATCAGATCATCGAAAAAGGCGGGGTAGGACTTGCCTACAGTCTGTGCGTCCAGCACCTCAAGTCCCCGACGGCAACGCAAACCCACTATGCTCAACATCTGCGCCACCCGGTGGTCGTGATAGGTATCAACCGAAATACCGCCAGCATAACCCTGCGGACATCCGCGGATCCTGATTTCAGCCTCGCCCTCTTCGCAATCCACCCCAAGCCGGCGCAATTCCCGCACCGGCACCGAAATCCGGTCGCACTCTTTGAGCCGCAGGTTGCCAATCCCATAAAAGCGGGTTTCACCGGCGGCAAATGCAGCGACCGCCAGCAT
>CAXFTV010000309.1:0-5833 GCA_964005845.1 uncultured bacterium | reverse complement strand
GGGCAGCAGAGAATGTATGTCATGAAGCCGTGGCGGTTGCCGTCCATCCCCCAGGCCGGATCGCCGTGCACGCCGTTGGCGATCTCGTGGTGGCCGAGGACCCCGAGGAGGACCGGGCCGACGAAGAGGATCGGGATGACGCTGCAGCCCACCAGGGTTAGCCAGGGGTCCATGCTGGCCATGAACAGGACGATAGCCACCAGGGTGAAAAGATCCAAAAAGACCGAGACCACGCCGTCGGTGAAAAATTCGTTGAGAGCCTCCACGTCGTTGGTGGTACGAGTCATGAGGCGGCCCACCCGGGTCTGGTCGAAAAAACGCATGGGCAGACGCTGCAGGTGTACGAAGATCTGTCGTCGCATATCCCGCATCACGTGCTGGCCGGTCATTTCGGTGATGATGGTCTGGCCATAGCTGGAGAGGTATTCGATGACGATGCTGGCGAAGAAGGCCAGCAAGATCCACTGGAGTCCTCCCAGGTCTGATTTGAGGATGTAGTCGTCGACGGCGATTTGGGTCAAGCGGGGCCCAACCTGGCTGGATGCAGCCGACAAAATAATTAGGCCGAGGGCAGCCAGAATTTGCAGTTTATAGCGTTTGAGGTAACCCAGAAGGCGCAGGGTCAACTGGGGGTTGAAAGGACGTTCCTGGATTTCCTCTTCCTGGTTTAGTTCGGGCTTACTCACAGAGATTCCAGTTCGGCGGCCAGTTGCTGGCGGCGGAAAAGTTCGGCGTAGAGGCCGCCCAGCGCCACCAGGTCCTGGTGGCGGCCCTGCTCGGCAATGCGGCCATCGTCCAGGACGATGATGTGGTCGGCGTCTCGCAGGGTGGAGATGCGGTGGGCGATGAGGATGGTAGTGCGGTTTCGCATGAGCTGGCGCAGGTGTCCGAGAATGGCTTCTTCAGTCTGGGTATCCACTGCCGAGAGCGAGTCGTCCAGGATCAGGATGCGGGGCAGGCGAATCAGGGCGCGGGCCAGGGTGGAGCGCTGCTTCTGGCCCCCGGAGAGGGTGACGCCGCGTTCGCCGATCAAGGTGTCGAAACCGCGTTCGAAATCCTCGACATCTCTTTTAATCTGGGCCTGTTCGGCGGCTGCCAGGATCTGTTCCTCGCGCGCTTGGTCGGCGCCGTAGGTTATATTGGCACGGATAGTATCGGAAAATAGAAAGGGGGTTTGGGATACGTAGCCGATGGCGTGGCGCAACTGATCCAAAGACCATTTTTCGACGGGAATGTCGTCGATGAGGAGTTGGCCCTGATCGGTCTGGATCAGGCGCGGAATCAGGCGGGCCAGGGTGGTTTTGCCGGAGCCGACGCGTCCGAGGATGCCCAGGGTGGAACCGGCCGGGATATCCAGGTCTATGCCCCTCAGGACCAGGTTGTCCCCATAGGCGAAACTTAGGTTGCGAAACTTGATGTGGCCGACCATGTTATGCTCGAGGGCGTCCGTCCGGATTTGGTCCTCTATTTCGGGTTGGACGTCCATAACTTCGTTGATCCGGCGCATGGCCACCAGGGCCCTCTGGGAGCGGTCGATCATCCAGCCCGCCCATGAAAAGGGCCGGATGAGCATGGTCAGGTAGGCGTTGAATGCCACGAAACCGCCAATACTGAGGCTGCTCTCTACAACCGCCCGTCCTCCAAACCACAGAGTCAGGCCCAGGCCGATCGAAGATATGAGGAAAAAGATGGGATAGTAGATGGCGCGGGTGTGGATCAGGCGCTGGTTTTTTTCGAGATAGGTCTGGTTGAGTTCCTCAAAAGCGCCAATTTGGGACGGTCCTTGAACGTAGGCTTTGACGACCCGGATGCCAGATAGGTTTTCCTGGATGAAGTTGCTCATCTGGCCAAAGAATTCCTGGATGTTCTTGAAGCGGTTGTGGATTCGGGGGGCCATGCGCACGACGAAGAATCCGAGCACTGGCAGGGGCAGCAGCACGATCAGGGTCAGCTGCCAGTGGATGGTGAACATCAGCGTCAGACTAAAGGCAAAAGTCAGACCTGAATCGACGAGGGAGCGCAGGCAGTAGGTGAAAAAAACGTGCACTGCGATCAGGTCGTTGGTGGCGCGGGCCATCAGATCTCCGGTGTGGTGCTTTTGGTAATAGGAGAGCGGCAGTTTCAGCAAATGGGCAAAATAATGGGTGCGGATATCGTATTCGATACGGTTTGAGACAGACCCCAGCAGGCGCCGCATGCAGTAGCGTCCCAACGCCACGAAGAGGGCGAGGCCGACGATTTGAATCAGGTAGAGGCGAATCTTCTGGGTCGGCTCTGCCGCCTCCAGAGCTGAATCTGCTTTTTCGATGGCATTTATGGCCTCCTCTATGCGCAGTGGAATCAGGGCGGCGGCGATCTGGGCAAGGGCGATTGCCAGTATACCCAGCAGCAGAGGTTTTTTGTAGGGCTTTATATATGTCGCAAAAGGGCCGTACATGTTCAACCGGTATTTAGCAGTGAGGGACAGCGGGGGAGAGATTTTAGAATATAGGGTCGGGGGAAGATCTGCTCAAGGTGCAGACTGGAGTTCGGGGAAAGTTCGGAGCAGGGAGGTGCGGATAGTCCGCAGGGCCCCGGCCCGGTGGCTGATCTGGTTTTTTAACTCGGGACCAATCTGGGCCATGGTTTTTTGATGCTCCGGCAGGTAGAAAATCGGGTCGTAGCCGAATCCCTCCTGGCCGGCCGGCGCAGCGGCGATGATGCCCTCGCAGGTACTCTTGGCCTGGCAGTTGCGTCCGTCCGGGGCAAGGGCGACGATGCAGCAGCAAAAGCGCGCCTGGCGGCGGTCGCTATCCGCGTCGCGAAGATGGTCCAGTAGCAGCTGGCAGCGGTCTCTATCGCTCAGGCCGGGACCGCCAAAACGGGCCGAGTGGATGCCGGGGGCGCCCTGGAGTCCGTCCACTTCTAGACCCGAGTCGTCGGCCAGGGAAATCAGTCCCGTCGCGGCGCTGAATGCCCTGGCCTTGAGAGTGGCGTTTTCGAGAAAAGTCTGGCCGTTTTCCTCGACTTCTATATCCAGGTTTAGAGCGGCGGGAGCGAGGGTTTGGAGCGGCGCTAGCAAGGTGCGGAATTCGCGCAGTTTGCCGGTGTTGTTGGTGGCGATCAGCAGGGGCATCGGAGCAAAGTTATTTGCCATGGCGGCGTTCGAGGGATTCGATTTTTTCGGCGCAATAGTCTTTGAGGCGGTTGTCTCTCATGGCTTTGCCGTACCAGAGGCGGGCTTCGTCCACCTGACCGAGTTTGCCGTAGGCATCTCCCAGCAGCATCTGGGCGGGGTGGTAATCCCGTTTGCGGCGGGTGGCGTTATGGCCGGCTTCGAGCGCCTGGCGGTATTTTCCTTTGCCATAGTAGGCCTCGGCCAGGCGGTAGTGGATTTCGGCATTTTTCGAGTTGAGATCGGCTCCCTTGAGCAATGGGTCGATGGCTTCGTGCCAGCGGCTCAAGCGGTTGAGTGATGTCCCCAGAAAGAGATAGCCATTGGCGTATTCTGGATTGATGGACAGGGCTTTTTTTAGCAGGGTGACAGCGGTTTCATATTCCTTGGTTTCCATGTGGACCAGGGCAAGCCCACTATAGGCCTCCATAAAAGTAGAGTCTAATGAAATAGCCTGTTCATAGACTGTGGCCGCCGGGGCATAATTGCGTTCGCGCCGCCGTGCATCGCCTAGAGATTTATAAGGTTTCGCGTATTCTGGAGCTATCCGGATGGCCTGCTCATACGATTTTTGTGCCGCTTTTGAATTGCGCAGACCCGTATGGCAAAGTCCCATGACGTAGTGGGCTTTGGCGTTGTTCGGCTCGCGTTCCAGGGATTTTTCAAAGCTCAGGATTGCTTTGTTGTACTTGCGTTGCTGGAATAGCTTGATCGCGGCTTTGTGGTAGAGTTTGGAAAGTTCGGCGGGGATTCGATCCCGGGCGACTTCCAGCCGGTAGGCGGTTTCCAGGACGGCGATGGCTTTGGGATATTCGTTGAGCATCCTGTAGGCTTTACCCAGAGCGTAGAAGGCATTTCCAAAGGTCGTATCGATGGCGACGGCTTCTTCGAGTTCAATGGCCGCATTTCGGTAATTCTGCGCCTTCAATAAGTTGTAGCCGGTGCGGTAGTGCTCCATAGCTTTGGGATCCTGGGCCGCAAGCGGATCAATGGGTGCGAGCGCAATCAGTAAACAAAAAACACTCAGATGGCAGAATTTCAAGAGTAGATCTCCCATTTGGTAGTAGTATCCAGCAAAACAAAGACGCGGGAACACCTATTCGGTGTTGTGCGCATGCGGCAGGCGGCCGGGAGTCCATGGGAAGGAAATTCCCATTTGGCCTTGCGCGCACGACCTCGATCGCACGTCCCTGGTTCGGTAGTTAGAGGGTCTTTTAGGTCCGCATACTCAAAGTAATAATATATAAAAAGTAAGGGTTTTCAATGTTAGATCATGGGTTGAATAGTAATAACGCTCCATGGCCTGCCTAATCTGCGCCAAGCTGGGATTGTCGCGATGCACGGGTACGCAGAAATTCCAAAATAGACAAAGAGACCCCCCGAAAAATGGGCTGCAAATCGGGAGGTCGATGTTCTTTAGAGCCAGCGGACGTTGGCTAAAAGTGGGACAGAATTTCTTCGTCTTCGGGGAAACGGCCTTCTGCTAGCTTTGAAAAGACGAGATCGCCGTCGATTTTCACCTCGAAGCATCCACCGTCAGATGGCACGATGATAAATTGCGCAATTTCTTTTTTCTGGGAGTTGAGGACAGTTTCCGCCAAACTGGCGGCTGTGGTGATATAGCCTCAACTGGTGCAATACTCTAGCTCTACTACTTTTGCCATTGCTATCACCTCCTTGGCATGATAAAGCGGGGTAATTGACGTTGTGGTGCTATACGGGCGCGGCAACCCGATTCAGGTGGTAGAAATCTTACCCCATATACAAAATAAAAGGATAAACAAAAGTGTTTCATTAAGGTAAAATGCTGGGTGTGTATTGTCAAAGCGGGATTTCCCTGGTAAAATCAATATTATGAGTGTGAAAAATTTATTTTTGCTGGGGGCCATTTTGTGCAGCCTTTCCCGGGCCGGGGCAGAGGTCGGCTCCTTCCCTTATACCTTGCGGTGGAAACGGCTGGTCGGCGCTCCTGTTCACGATGTTTTGGCCCAGCGCGATTCTCTGATTTTTGTAGCGGATGCCGATGGCAGGGTACTGGCCTTAGAGCGGGAAAACGGCCTGCGCGTCTGGCAGTATCGGAGCGGTGGTCGGGTGCGACAAGGTCTGGTGCTAAATAACGGGCTGCTCGTCTTTGCCAACTCGCGCGGCAGGGTGCAGGCGCTGGACTGGGGCAGCGGCGAAGAGCGCTGGGCAGTGCGCCAGCTGGGCCGCGCCAGTGCCACAATTGAGGTCTGCGACGCTTTGCTGTACAGCAGTAGTGCCGATGGGTGGTTCTACGCCCTCGGGATTGGAGATGGGACGCAGGCCTGGCGTTTGCGCACGGGTTTGCGGATTGCCGGTGACATTGCAATTGCAGGAGGGAATTTGTTCGTCGGGACCCGGGATGGGCCGGTAGCAGTGGACGCCCTGAGTGGTACCCGCCTGCGGCATGCGGTTCTGGATGCTCCGATTCAGGCTGGTCCTGTGGTAGTAAGAGGACGCGTGCTGGTGGCTTGTGCCGACGGTTATGTGAGGGCCTACCGGTCCGGTGATCTCGAGCATTTATGGGAGCGGCGCCTGGCTGCCCATCCGGATATCGAAATGCTGGTTGTAGGCGACCGGCTGGTATGCGCAGTAGACAATGGCCAGTTGTACGGGTTGAACTGGAAGGACGGCCGGCTGGTCTGGCGGCGGGATCTC
>CAXFTV010000308.1:0-3254 GCA_964005845.1 uncultured bacterium | reverse complement strand
CGCGGCGTTGCTCAAAGGATGGGATTTTGCAAAATAGTACGCCGCGTTCTCGGAGACGAATTCGATGCGATTGAAGTATTTCCGCACGGAAAAGATTCTATTGTCTCTGAAAGATCCTCTGAAGTGCCCGGTGATCGGCGGCGCATCGACCGTTTGGGTGCAATAGATATACTCCTTGTCGATTTGCTCCTTGCGGATGGCCAGTTTAATCGACCCGTCGGTCGTGTCCTGATAGACGTCGAAAAGGCCGGCGAACTTCCTGCACTTCTCGGTCTCCGAAGCAATCGTTTTCTCTTCCTCTTTCTCGGTCGAATCGGCAGCGCTCCCCACCGGTGCCGCTTTTGCCGAAGCGGATTTCTCAACACTTGAAACACCCGTTCCGTGGATCAGGTGGCCATAGCTGCAAGAAGACAGCACCAGGGCCAGAAAAAAACCAGCCAACCTAACTATCATTTGATATCTCTTCCCGAGATGAGCGCTGCAAAAGACGATGCGCCGGCATGGAGTGCCGGCCCGGACTTATCGCTGCTAAAGCCCGGCCAGAAGGCGAGCAACAGTCTCTAATGGCATGCATTGGGTCGGTCGCGAAAAGCACACTAATTCAATTCATGTGTTTATCTAGAAACTCTATCATGGCCTCATAAAAGTCCATGCGATTTTCTTCATTGCGAAAGCCATGGCCTTCATTCTCTTTGAGCATATACTGGACATCGATGCCTTTTGATTCCAGGGCTTCGACAATTTGATCGGATTCGGCTTGTTTCACTCTAGGGTCATTGGCGCCCTGGGCAACAAATAGAGGCGCTTTGATGCGATCGGCGTGGAAAAAAGGCGATATGTCCTCAATTAATTCCTTATCGGTCTCTGGATCGCCGACCATCTCATACATCATTTTCCTGTAGAGTTCCCAATATGGCGGTAGTGAATCCAATAAGGTGAAAAGATTCGATGGACCAACAAAGTCGATGCCGCACGCATATAATTCCGGCGTAAACGCGAGACCTGCCAGGGTTGCATATCCACCATAGGAACCGCCATAAATTCCAATTCTATCCTTATCTGCAATGCCTTCATCAATGAGCCAATGCACACCATCTGTTATATCATCCTGCATATTCTTGCCCCATTGTTTGAAACCGATCTCCCAAAATTCGCGACCGTATCCGGTGCTGCCGCGGAAGTTCATCTGTAGTACTGCGTAGCCCCGATTTGCCAAAAATTGTACCTGCGAGTTAAACCCCCAATAGTCTCTAGCCCAGGGCCCGCCGTGAGGATTGACAATCACCGGCAAATTTTTTCCAGGAGAATTTTTAGGTAGAGTCAGATAACCGTGAATGGTTAATCCATCGCGGCTTTTGTATGCAATAGGTTTCATGGCCGCCATTTTTAATGGATCGAGCCAGGGAGAAATATCGGCCAATTTATTTAATTCTTTTGTCTCTGTATTATAGATGTAATAGGCACCTCGATTTTTATCGCTGAAAGTGCGAACCAAAGCCATGGTCTCACTGTCGTCCAGATCCCGCAGCCGCACTTCAACCCCCGGCAGTTTATTTTCCAGTTCCCTTTGAATATTTTCCCGCCACGCATCGAAAAAATACAATTCCATTTTTTCGGTATATGCGGAAACCCCTGTGAGAACCTTTCTCTTCTTGGAATACATGGCCCCGTTTACAGGGACCTCATCGTGTTCAAAAATTAAATCCGTTTCGGTTGCGGTCTCGATATCGAATTTATAGAGGGCCGCTTTATCGCGATTTCTATTGGATGAAACATAGAGATTCTCATTGTCGAAAGTAAAAAACAAGGGTTTTACTTCCGCGCGAAAGTCCGTCGTTAAAATAACGCGGAAACTATCCTGTTCGGTTTGTCTGTAAAGTATGGAAGTATTCACCCCGTCTGCAGTAAAGGCCAGACGCAATTTACCAGCATGGTCGGTTTGCCATCCACTTATATTCCCTGGATTTTCTGCGATGAGTTCCATTTCTCCTGTTATCACATTGAGCCTGTAGACATCGTGCAGTCGTTGGTCCCGTTTATTCATTCCGATCAAGACTTCTTCGGGCGTTTCTTCAAGATCATCAACAATGCGAACTTTTACACTATCAAAGGGTGTCAAATCCGCTTGATTGCTGCCATCGATGTCGATGGCATACAAGCGAAAGTTCTCATCTCCACCCGTATCCTGAACATAGCCAATGCGATTATTGCCCAGCCATAAATACCCTGCAATATCTCTTTCCGTGGCACTGGTGAGGCGAATGATTTCATCACTGCCTAGGCTCTGGATATGAACATTCAGTCTGTTCTCCCAGGGTTGTAAAAAGGCGACCTTTTGTCCATCGGAAGATATTTGAAAAGCTGTTTTTTCAGGATTTTTGAAAAAATCTTCAAGTGGAATAAGATTAGAATTCAATTCTTCTTCAGAGTTGGTATGGCCATGAGGTACTTCTGGAGATACCTGACTGGCTTTATTTGCACATTGCTGCAAGGGTAAAACGGACAGGACGATAAGCATCAGTTTTTTTAACACGTGGTTCTCCTTTTTTATATTGGCCTTTTGGGCTGGGAATTATATATATAAGCTTTGCGGCGGAGGGTCAAGGAATGCGGCTATTCTTCACGTCCTTGCGCGCTGCAAGGGCGGTCTTTTTGTGGCGCCTCCCCGGAAGAGCTTCGATGCCTCAAGCCCCGATAAGCAGCGCCCGACTCCTGCCTGTGCACTCTTGCCAAAGGATGCCAAAAGGCGCTAATTGAGACGAAATAAAAATCCCAAAAACCATAGGCGCCAGCGCTTTAGATTGCGGCGCAAGACTTGTAACGAGGACTAAAATATGAGCGATATAATCCGGGAAGGGCGGCGCGTGCTGGTCTTCAGTGCCCACGCCGCCGATTTCTGCTCGCGCGCCGGCGGCACCATCGCCCGCCTCACCGAGGCCGGCGGCCAGGTACAGGTCTACGACCTGAGCTACGGAGAAAAATGCGAGTCGCCGGCCCTGTGGGCGCGCCAGCCAACGCCCTCCCTGGCCGAAATCAAAACCATTCGCGGCCGCGAAATAGAGGCGGCGGCGGCCCTCCTCGGGGCCTCTATCGACTGCCTCGACTGGGGCGACAGCCCGCTCGTCGTCGACGCCCAGCGGCAGCAGGAGCTGCTCGCCCTCTTCCGCGCCTTCCAGCCCGATCTGGTCCTCACCCACTGGATCGACGACGTCCTGCACCCGGATCACATGGAGACCACCCGGGCCGTGGTCTGG
>CAXFTV010000307.1:0-7384 GCA_964005845.1 uncultured bacterium | reverse complement strand
TCCAGGCATTTGCGGCGGTTTATCGGCGATGTGGATCCGACACTCAAAATACATGGCCAGCTCAAGACCACGATAGGCGGCAAGAGCCAGTGGACCGAGGGCGAAGTGCAGACCGCGGCGGGGAGGACCTCAAAATTTCCCTCGCTGAGCCTGGATCAGGATCAGAGGTTTACCGTCGAGGGCAAAGTAGGAGAATTTATCAATATTCGCATCGATCAGGATACGCAGAGTATTGGCTCCTCCTTTGGCTCTAGCATGAGCGATAAACTGGCCAATCAGATCAAGCTCGACTACAAGGGCGACGAGGACGCCATTTTCCAGGAAATCCAGGCCGGCAATACGACCCTGTCACTGCCCGGCACCAAATTCGTCGGATTTCGCCAGCAGCACAAGGGCCTTTTCGGCATTCGGGCCCGGGGGCGGTTGGGGCCGCTGGGCTTTACTACTATTGCCAGTCATGAGAAAAGCAAGGGAAATCGCCGGACCTTCAAGGGAGGCGCGCGGGCCGATACGACGGAGAAGCGCGATTATGAGTACGTGCGCAACAAGTATTTCTTTCTGGACTCGTTCTACCGCGACAACCTGCCCGATTTTAGACGCGCCGCGCTAGGTTCGCAGATCCGTCCCGACGATGTGGTCGATCCCATAACGCTGGAAATCTACATCAACGACTTCAATATACGAAACGATGCCGAGATGTTGGCAAGAGAAGGGGTGGCCTGGGTTGATCCGAAGGGGCCCATTGTCGAAGAAAGCGGTTTTGTGGAAAGGGGAACCTGGCATCGCCTTGATCCAGACGACGACTACGTGCTCGTTGCGGGGGGGGGCTATTTTATCCTGAATCGCAACGTGGGCGAGCGTGAAGCGCTGGCGGTCAGTTATCGCACTATGGGGGGGCAGCAGTTTGGCGATACTCGCGGCGATACCCTCAAACTCAAGCTCCTTAAGGCTCAGGATGCGCGTCCCAACTTTCCCACCTGGGATTTGGAGTGGAAAAATGTCTATCAGATTGCCTCCAGTTTTCAGCGAGGTAAAAAATTCACTAGCGATGCCATCGAGGTGCAGATCCTCAAGGAAGTCCCAGGACGCGAGCCACAGGCTTCCCAGGATGGCAAATCGTATCTGCAAATTTTTGGCCTGGACGAGCACGGCCAGGATCCGGGTAGTCCTCCGGATCGGCGCATAGATGTGGACTACGCTGGTCTTGACGAGTGGCAGGGAATGTTGATTCTGCCGGATTTGACCCCTTTTGATCCGCAACATCCCAACTACAAGGATGGGCTCAAAGACCCCGTACCAGGGATTTACGAAACGCAATTACAGCGCGACAAGATCGAAGCCAGCCGCTATATCATCCAGGTCATTTCGAGTTCGACGCAGCAGCGCATCAGTTTGGGCCTGGGGGTCAACCCCGCCTCGGTGGAGGTTTTGCTCAACGGCGAGCGCCTGCAGCCTGGCAGTGACTACAACGTCGGTTTTGCCGGCGATGTCACCTTTACTGCCAATGCGGCCAGCAGGGTTGGCAGCCCGGGTGCCGATCTGGAGATCAATTACGAAAGTGAAGATCTTTTCGGGCTTGGGAGCCAGCAGAAAACTCTGCTGGGCATGCGCACTGAATACGAGTTCTGGGAGGGCGACGGTACCATTGGCAGCACCCTTATCTACAATAACGAACGCACCGGCGACCGGCGAGTGCGGGTAGGTGCCGAGCCGGCTCGCACAATTGTCTGGGATATGGATTTACGGGCCCGCTTCAAGGCGCCGTTGCTCACTCGCCTGGTAGATATTATGCCCTTGATCAAGACTGCGGCGCCCTCTGATATCAATATGCAGGCCGAGTTTGCCCAGAGCCGGCCTAATCTGAATACCAAGGGGACTGGTTTCGTCGATGATTTTGAAGGCAGTGAACGCTTCAACGCTCTACCCGTTTTGCGCAGCCGGTGGACCATGGCCAGCATCCCGGCCGGGGAGACAGATGTTTTTAACGAGGAAAATCGGGGCCGCATGATCTGGTACAACCCCATCAATCAGGTGCCCAGGATTGAGATCTGGCCCGGTCAGGAAGACCAGATCGAAGCCGGTAACAATCTGACCGATGTCCTGACCCTGGAACTCGAGTCGGCGTCGGATGCAGGCCAGTCCTGGGGCGGCGTGATGCGTGCATTTTCAAGCGTGGCTGATCTGTCCCAGTCCAAATTCCTCGAGTTGTGGTTGCGCGGCGAGCGCGGTAAGTTGCACATCGACTTGGGCAGTATTAGCGAGGATGTCAACAACGATGGTCGGCTCAACACTGAAGACATACCTATCGGCGGTATGAGTACTGGTGACGGCCAGGTTTCCCCGGAGGAGGATATCGGCATTGATGGCCGCGATCTGGCAGGTGAGCTGAATTACTATCTAGAACTGGCCGGTGTAGATACCACCGGTCTGGAAATACGGGAAAAGCAGGAGCAATTCGGGCATCTGTATCCGGACCGCGATCCGGAGGATCCCGAGGGTGATAATTGGGCCTACGACCGCAAGCGCAACGAAGACGATTATAGCCGCATTAATGGCACCGAAGGAAACCGTGACCAGGATGCTATGGGTTCGCAGCCGGATACCGAGGACTTGAACAACGACGGGCAGCGGGAAATCCGCAACGACTACTATCACTATACCATTGATCTGGCCTTTGACCCGCATGTGCCCGGAACTGAAAGCGAGGGCTGGCGGCTCTTTCGTCTACCGCTCTACGGCAACCAGGTCGGGCGGGTTGGCAATCCGGATTCGAGCCGGGTCGAGTTTGCCCGTCTGGTCGCTTCTGGCGTGGTGGATACTGCCGATGAGCCGCTAAAGATGGAAATTGCTCTGTTGGAGATAATTGAGAATCAGTGGCAGGAGGACGAGGTCGTGGTACTGGGCGATGCCTTTGCCGTGGGGCCGGAGGAAGGCCTCAACGTTACGGTCATCGGCACCGACAAAAACATAGAGTACAGTCCTCCCCCTCGGGTCCACATCAGGAAAAACCTGAATTCGCGGACTCGGGAGCGCGAGCAGTCCCTGGTGCTGGACTACCAGAATCTAGAGCCTGGGCATCAGGTCTCGGTTACGCGGGTGCTGCAGCGCAATAGCAATTACACCAAGTACACCCGTCTGCGCATGTATGTGCACGGTGATACCGAGGACGAAAGCTATGTGGTAAATGGGGATTCCAGCGACATCGAACTGTTCGTGCGCTTCGGGGCCGACAGCACCAACTATTACGAGTTTATCTCCCGGGTTTTCCCCGGGTGGGAAAATCGCCGCAACGACTGGCGGGGCAACGAGGTGGATGTTGACCTGTTGGAAATGGCCCACCTCAAGGGGCGTTTACAAAATCTACCACCTGATTCCACCGGGCAATTTCATACCTTGCTGGACACGGTGATCAGCAAAGCAGACCTGCGCGACGGCGAGCCTGCTATCTATCGCGTGCGGGGCAATCCTTCCATGCAGCAAATTCGGCAATTGAGCATCGGCCTGCGCAATCGCAGTGATATGCAGATTTACAGCGGTCGGGTTTTCGTCAACGAATTGCGCCTGGACGAAGCGCGCAACGATCCCGGGATAGCCGCCTATTTCAAGGTAAATACCAACCTGGCCGATTTCATGAACGTCGACGCCGAGGTCACCTGGCGGGAAGAAGATTTTCGCACGATTAACGATACCGGACGCAACTCGTCGGATCTTTCGACCAATTTCAATACCAAGACCCAGCTGGACCGGTTCCTACCGGGGCGCTGGGCCTTTAGTATGCCGCTTAGAGTCAAGTTTTCCCGCACCGAGTCACTGCCTCGCTTTGGTCCCAATTCCGACGTGGAACTTACCAAGACCCAAAAACAGCAGCAGCGCAGCCAGCGCACCAGCGAGTTTTACGAGTTTCAGATGAGCAGGCGAGCTGGCCAGAACTGGCTATTGCGCTGGACCATTGATCAGATGAGTCTGGGGAGTACCTACTCTAAAGATCGCAGTTTTAGCTCGACCCAGCCGGTGAACAATGTCGACTCACAGTCCATGAACTTTAAGTACCAGATGCCGCTGCCCAAACCCTCGGTGCAGCCCCTGCGGTGGACCGAGGGGCTATTCCCCGAGTCACTGGCCAACCTGAAAGTGAACTACCTGCCTTCGAGTATAGCTTATTCAATGGGTGCCAACCGCAAGGAAACGGCGCGCTTGCGCCGCGCCGACTCGGATACCACCTTCCACGAAACCTTCACGATGAACGAAAACTATAGCGCCAAGATAAATCCACTGAATGGTTTGTCCTCCAATTACACTTTGAAAGTTCGGCGCGACCTGCGCAAAAAATTCACCCTAGGTGCGTTCAGTTTTGGCCGCGAGGTGAAGCGCAGCCAAAAGGCAGATTTGAAATTCAGGCTGCGGCTGGTGCGCTGGCTGGAGCAGAATTATACCTTTCAGGCCAATTATGACGAACTCAACGATCCAAGCCGGCGCACGGTTCGGGTTGCCATCGACACGACCACAGGGGCGCCGCTGGCAACGCGTGACATAAACACCAAAAACAATCTTTCGGCAAAATTCAATCTGAAACTCCCCGCCTTTCTGAAGAGTATTGGACAACCTGGCAAAGGCCAAAAAAGCGAGTCCAAAGATGCCGGTAAACCTTTTATTCTCTGGCGTTTGCTGAATGCTACCGGCCGTTTTGCCGATCCCGTCAATGGCACCTGGCGGCGCGATGGCAGCGGCAATAATTTCAATATCATCGCGCGGCCATCCCTGGCCTATCAACTCGGTTTTGAAGACAGTCTCAGGGTGCCGCGTGCCATGGTCAGCGGACTTACCCAGCAGGACCAGTGGAGTCAGATTGAAACCTGGGATATAAGTAGCGGGTTGAAATTGCCTTTGGGATTCAGTATAAAACCCAGTTTCAATCGCAAGGTGACTCGTCGCAGCGGCAGTACCCAGACCAGATTGCGGGTGGAAGAGCAGCGAGTTTTTCCCAAGGCCAACATCAGCTGGTCAAAGGCGGATCGCCTCCCCTTTATCAAAAAAATCATCAATAGTTCTCAGGTGAGTATAACCTACAAGACTACCCGGGGCCGACAGGGGGAGGGCAGCCTGGCGGTCGGCAATCTCATCAGCGAGGGCAAAACCACGGAATTCACCACTTCGTGGAACGGGCGCATCAGGATAGGTCCCACGGTTACAGTCAAGCGTACCTTTTCGTCGAGTACGGACAAGGACTTCGAACTTGCCAGCTTCATTGACACCACGCAGGTCCAGAGCGGTGGCAAACCCCTGCGCGGCAGTAGCAGCCAGGAGAAAAGCATTACCACTATCAGCACTTCCTACAATCTCAAACCGCGCGGCTTGCCCCTATTGGGCAAGTTGAAGAGCAACGTAGACCTGAAATACGAATTCGGGCTGGAAAGGGCTATCCGGGCCAGCGCTACGAGCAATGCCGAACGCGCTCCGATAAGTGATATAGACAAATGGAAAACCTCGCTGAGGGCGACCTATAAATTCAGTGACAATTTTCGCGGCGAGGCCATCATCCGGCTGGAGAACAGCCAGAATAATCTCACTGATAAAACTCGCAAGACGCGCGAGGTCCGCATGAGCGGCACCTTGTTTTTTCGCTGAAGAAGGGACGCCCTGGTTTGCCGGTTGATTTGTGCAGCGGATAGAGGTATCTTCCATGTTTAATAGGCGCGAACAGCTGGCCCTGCTTTTTTTGTTTGGGGCCCTCTTGGCGGGGAGCGGATTGGCCGTGGTGGATTACTATCGCCCCTCCAGCTTGGAGGAGTTCGAGGTCGTTCCCCGGGCCATCCCGGTCCCGCAGCCAGTAGCCCTCAGCTCCGGCGTTAGCGGTCGGGTCCGCCTGAATGAGGCCACGCCTGAACAGTTGCGGAAATTGCCTTTGATCGGACCGAAAATGGCTGTCAGGATTTTTCAGTACCGGCTGCAACACGGCCCCTTTGAAAGCCTGGAACAGCTGCGCCGGGTGCGGGGCATAGGACCTCGCATCCTGGAAAAATTGCGGCCTCTGGTGGCCCTCGATTGAGGTACAAGTGTTTGGTGCCAAGGAAAGAACAGCCACGGGAATTCACCTCGTCGACAATACTCTGTGGATTGTCCAGATTGCCGGTGTCGAGGAAGTGACCGAACTCCACGCTTTGGTGCAGCATGCGCTGAGCGGATCTGGCCGCCTGGATGGTGCCGGGGGGACCGAAGAGTTGACTCAGGCCTTGCTCCAGGTGCAGCAGGACCGCGGTCTCAGCTTTGAAAACTCCGTAATGGCCCTGCCCCAGGAAGCCTTTATGCTCAAGTCCAGGCCCCTGGTAGTGGCTGGAGAGAAGGCCAATCGGGAGCACTTATTGTGGGAAGCAAAGCAGGTGCTCGCTGGCGACCCGAATGCCTATAGTATCGATTTTGCCCTGACCCGACACAGTGGATTTGTGGTGGCGGCACATCGTCACGTCCTCGATCTCTATCTGGATGTGTGCAATCGCGGGGGCATCAAAAATCCCGATTTTGACATACCGCCCTTTGCCCTCTACAATGCCATGGAAGTAGCAGATTTGCTAGCTGACGAGCAGGATATACTGGCACTGGATATTGAACCTTTAGGCGCCTGTGCCATTCTGGTCCGCGGTGGAGAAATGGCGGGGGTGGCAAGTTGTTCCTGGGATGAGGATGTCGAAGTGAGCAGCCGTATCTCGGATTTGGAAGAGTGTCTCGGGATGCTGTTGAAGGAAGGCGATGAGGGGGCGCGGCCAGAGCGCATGCTGATTGCTGGAACGGCTGCCATAGAGGGGCATTGGAGTGTGGGGTTAGCGGAAAACTTAGGTCTGTCGGGTGCCCTCATGGATCCCTTTCGAGGCATTGATATCTCGCCGCTGGCCGCAGCCGATGCTTCTCTGCTTCCATCCAGGAGCAAGTTTGCGATTTCTGCCGGCCTGGCTTTTCGAGGACTCTTTCTATGATCCGCATCAATTTGCTCCACGGCCGCTGGCAAGAGCAGCTGCGGGGTATGCCCTGGCTGTACGTGCCTATTGGTCTGGGGTTAGCTGCGGTGCTCGGCGCACTGTATTGGGCGGGGCAAAATTATCTGCTGCACGGTCCCAGGGCGGAATTGATAGCCGATGTAGATCGGCAAGGTGCAGCAGAGGATGAGGGCGAAGTCCGGAAGCAAAGGCAAAAAATTGTAGAGACGGAGCGCCTTGTGCCCCAACGGCAGGTGGAGAGATTGGCCAGGAGTCGGCCGGGAGTGCGAGCGGCGGTTCGCCAGGTGGGGGCCAAAGAAGTAGTTCGCAAGGAGGTGGTGCAAGGCGGTGTGCATCCGGGGGGGGCAGGGAATGGGTCCTTGCCCCGGTGGAGTCCGGCGTGTACCCAGGTGTTG
>CAXFTV010000306.1:0-2504 GCA_964005845.1 uncultured bacterium | reverse complement strand
GAGACTTCTTGCGCTACTGGCGCGGCGAGCCCGAAGTGGCGGCCCAGGTGCGCTCCAAGCGGCGCCGGTTGAAAGAAGGGGCGGACCACTAGTCAAGGTGCTTATGGCTGCATGGTTGCAAAAAAGGAAGGTCCTAATCGCCTTCGTCTTACTGGCGCCCCTGCTGGTGTACAGCAATTCTCTGGACGGCCCCTTCCACTACGATGACAGCCATTCCATCGTCGACAATCCCCACATCCGCTCGCTGGCGAATATTCCGGCTTTCTTTAGCGATCCCACCTTGTTTTCGGCCAATCCGGACAATGCCATGTACCGGCCGCTTTTGCTTGCCAGCTTTGCCTTGAACTACGCCCTCAGCGGCTATGAAGTATGGAGTTACCACCTGCTGAGTCTGGCGCTGCACCTGGGCTGTGCCTATCTGGTGCTGCTGAGCGGAGAGATACTGCTGCAAAGCCGTCCGGCGGCCCTCCTGGCGGCCCTGGTTTTCGGGGTGCACCCGATCAACACCGAGCCCCTCAACTACATCAGCAGCCGCTCCGAGATCATGGCGGGATTCTTTGTCCTGCTGGCGTTCTGGGCATTTTTGCGGGGGTGCTCTGGGCGAGTGGGCAAGGGGTTGGTAGCAGGGGGCTACGCCGCGGCTCTGCTGGCCAAATCTGTCGCCATCCTTCTGCCGGCCATCCTCCTGGTTTACCAGCTGGTGGTGCGGCGGCGATCCTTCAGTCTCAAACTATACGGGGTGCTGGGACTGATCGGAGCGGGCTATGTGGCTCTGGTGTGGCGCTTCCTGCACAAGGCCAGCATCGGCGCCCCGGTGCGTTCCTATGAAGAACAGCTGTGGAGCCAGGTAAAAGCCCTGGTGCTCTACCTGAAATTGCTGGTATGGCCGCAGGGCCAGAACGTGGATCACCAGTTTTTGCTCTCTTCTTCCCTTGTTGCGCCTTTCGACCTTGCGGCCTGCAGCGCCTTCCTCCTGGTGGGTTCCCTGCTCTGGCTGGCATTCTATCATCGCCGCAGACATCCTCTGCTCCTTTTTCTGCTGCTTTTCGCCCTGCTGGCACTGGCGCCGTCGACGCTGGTGCCGCTGAATGTGCTGGTCAATGAACACCGTCTCTACCTTTCCAGTGCGGCTTTCGCTCTGGCGCTGGCCTATGGTGCCTTGCAGGTGGCCCGAAGAGGGCGAGTCTGGCAGCGGGGCATCGCCGTCCTGGCCCTGGTTGTAGTGCTCTTGTGCAGCGGCTTGAGCATGGCGCGCAATCAGCTATGGGGCAGCGACTTGACGCTGTGGCGCGACGCGGCGGCCAAAGCGCCGCTCATGGCCCGGCCGCACTACTATCTGGGCGAAGCACTGGCGGTGCGGGGCCAGGTTGGTGCGGCCATACTGGCTTTCGAGCGCGCCTTGCAGCGAGATCCGGCATTTACCGCGGTGCACGCGCGCCTGGGGCAGCTCTACCTGGAAAATGGGCAGAGCGGCAGCGCCGAAAAGATTTTGCAGCAGGGACTCGAGGTCGACCCGGAGGATAGGGCCCTGTGGCGGGGCCTGGCCGCTTGTTATCGGGCCCGCGGTGGGGCGGCAGCGCAAAACAATCGAAAGTGGATGGAGAAAAGCCTGGAAGCCTACCGGCGCGCCCTGGTACTGGCGCCACCCGATGCAGCACTGCACAACAATCTGGGCAACACCCTGCAGGCTCTGGGCCGGGTCGAGGAGGGCTTGCGGCATCACCGGCTGGCTCGGGACCTGGCCCCCGGCGATGCTCGCACCCAGGTCAATATCGGCGCGGCGCTGTGGGCTCTGAATGATCTCGAGGGGGCGCAGCGGGCTTTCGCTCGGGCCGTGGGGCTGGATTCCCTTTTTGCCATGGCCTGGTACAATCTTGGCCAGGTGCGCCAAAGACGCGGCCAAAAAGCAGCGGCGCGGGAGGCTTTCAAAAGAGCCGCCGGCCTGGACCAGGCCTATGCCGAGCTGCTCCGCCAGCGCTTGCGTCCCGGGGAGGAGGTAGCCGATGAGTAGGAAGGGTTTGGCTGCACTGGGGATAGTTGCAGCCTGTCTGCTGTGCTATGGAAATTCCCTGCAGGGCAGTTTCCACTACGACGATTTTCACTCCATCGTAGACAATCCCGGCATCCGCACCCTGGCCAATTTGCCCCGTTTCTTCGTCGATCCCGAAATGTTTTCCGCCGATGCTGAAAAGCGCATGTACCGGCCCTTGTTGCTCTCCACCTACGCGCTCAATTACGCCTGGGGCGAATACGAAGTCAGCAGCTATCACCTGGTAAATTTATCCTTGCACGCCCTCTGCAGCCTGCTGGTCTGGGGCCTTGCCGCCCAACTCCACGGGGGAGTGAGCAGGGCGTTTTTCTGTGGTTTGCTCTTTGCCGCTCACCCCCTGGGCAGTGAACCGGTCAATTATATCAGCAGTCGCTCGGAGTTGCTGATGGCCGTTTTTTTTCTCGCCTCCTGCCTGGCCTATATTCGTTTCATCCGCTCCGGCGGGGGCAGCTGG
>CAXFTV010000305.1:0-9184 GCA_964005845.1 uncultured bacterium | reverse complement strand
GATCAACAACAGCCAACATCAATTCACGGATTTTCGATCCTCTTGCCACTTATTGGTGTCGTGTACTTAGGTCCGGGACAAAAGCGCCAGATCCTGATCGGCGCCGGCAGTTTTGGCGAACATCGCTTCGAGACTGCTGCGTTAGGAGAACGGCAGGGTTGTGTCGAGGTCGGCGGAAACTATCTCCAGGTCGATATGCAACCATCCAGCGCAGATCGACCTGCGCGTCAAGATGCGGAGATTCTGTAATAAACCGTCCTATGCCTTTCCCTGGTAGCCACCTACCCGTAGCGCCCCTCAATATAATCGGCGGTCTCTTTGTGCTGCGGCGTGACGAACATCTCTCCAGTTGGATTGTGTTCAATGACCCTGCCCAATAACATGAAGATGCATTCTTCGCTGGCCCGTCTCGCCTGGGCCATATTGTGTGTTACGATAAGAATGGTGTAGCGGCCGCGCAGTTCCCAGATGAGTTCTTCGACCGCCTCGGTCCCCTTTGGATCCAGGGCCGAACAGGGCTCGTCCATCAACAGCACGGTAGGCTTGACCGGCAGCAGGCGTGCGATGCATAACTTTTGCTGCTCCTCCAGAGAAAGTTCGGTAGCCTTGTCCTGCAGCCGGTCTTTAACTTTCTCCCACAGCAAGACCTGTTGCAGCGCCTCCTCCACGATCTCGTCCTGCACGTCTTTAGAGGTGCGCTTTGAGCCATGTAATCTATGTCCGAAAAGGACGTTGTCGCGGATCGATATGGGCAGGGGGTTGGGCCGCTGGAATACCATGCCCACCTGCTTGCGCACCTGCACCAGTTCTACATTGGGGCCGTAGACATTATGGCCCAACACCTCGATATTTCCTTCGATGCGCACATAACCCAGCCGCTCGTTGATGCGATTGACACTGCGCAGGAAGGTGGACTTACCGCAGCCCGAGGGGCCGATGAGCGAGGTGATGATACCCTGCCTGATATTGAGATCGATCTCGTAAAGAGCCTGAAAATCTCCGTACCAGAGGCTGAGTTTGCTGGTGTGGATGGCGTATTCAGCTCCAGCGCTGGTCGTCGGATCCAGATCTATAGACATATACTCTCAAACCGGGGAGACGGGAAGACACATGACTCTCTGAACACAATAGCAAACACCTGCTAACCGAATTTCCCTTCCACGTAATCCCGCGTGCGCGGGTCCTCGACCGCCCCGGTGAAAAGGTTCTCCGTGGCGCCGATCTCGACGCACTCACCCGCCAGAAAGAAGGCCGTGCGATCGGCGAGACGGCGGGCTTGCTGAACCAGATTGGTAACGAGGATGATGGTTATTTCTTGCCGCAATTCCTTGAGTACGTCCTCGATGCGCATGGTGGTCACCGGATCTACTGCGATCGAAAACTCGTCCAGCATGAGTAAATCCGGATTTTGCGAGAGCGCCCGCGCAATGGTCAAACGTTGCTGCTGGCCCCCAGAAAGCATGCTGCCCAGAGAGTCCAGGCGGTCCTTGACCTCGTCCCACAGCGCCGCCCGCCTCAGACAGCGCTCTACCGCAATATCCAGATCTGCCTTGTTGCGGACCCCGGCCAGGCGCGGTGCCAAGGCCACGTTGTCGTATACCGTCAAGGGCAACCCCACCGGCAGGGGAAAAACGACGCCGATGCGACTGCGCAGCGCATATACATTGCGCCACTTGCTCACGTCTCGACCATTGAAATAGACCTTGCCCTCGACGCGCATATTGGGGTTGAATACGTTCATCCGATTGATGACCTTGAGAAACGAGGTCTTGCCGGCATTGGCCGGGCCAATGATGCCGAAAATCTCGTGTTCGCGGACTTCCAGATTGATATTGCGCAGGGCCACCGAATCGCCGTAGCGAATAGTCAGATCCTCGACCACCAGTTTGGCGTCCACTTCCCGCTCGCTTGCAAGCGGCGCACTCACCATTTTTTCCTGCCTCTCAAGTACATGCGGAACGCAATGGAGGTGCTGTTCATCACCAAAACCATGGCGATCAAAACCAGGGCAACGCCGTAGGGCAACTCTTCCGGCACTCCGGGAACCTGGGTCGAAACGACGAATAGATGCAGTGACATCGCCATGGTCTGATCGAAGATTCCCTGCGGCAAAAAAGGCGTAAAAAAGACTGCTCCGGTGAACATAATGGGCGCCGTCTCGCCAGTCGTGCGCGACACTTCCAAAATCACCCCAGTAAGGATGCCGCTCACGGCATTGGGCAGCACCACGCGACGGATGGTCTGCCAGCGCGTAGCCCCCATATTCCAGCAGGCCTCGCGAAAAGCCAGGGGAACTGCCTGCAGCGACTCGCGGGTGGCCACGATTACCACGGGTAAGGTCATAATGGCCAGGGTCAGACTGGCGGCCAGGATGCTGGTGCCAAAATTGAAGAAGAGAACAAAAGCTCCCACACCGAAAAGTGCATGGACGATGGAAGGCACGCCCGCCAGGTTGATAATAGCCAGATTTATCACCCGCGTCAGCCAGTTTTCGGGTGCGTACTCGCTTAGATAGATGGCTGCGGCAACGCCAAGCGGCACCGATATCAGCAGGGCGACCGCCACCAGCCAGACAGTGCCCAGCAAAGCTGGAAAGATGCCTCCTGCAGTCATGCCGTCGGCGGGGTCATCCAGTAAGAAATCAAGGGAAATTACCGCCCCCCCCTTGTAGGCCAGGGTTCCGAGGATGATCAGGACCGGCAAGATGAGCAAACCGGTCATCAAGCCGAAGAGCAGGCGAAATAAACCCTGTATCCGATCGTTTCGGGCATTCAGGTCAGTGGCTGTGAACATAGTGATCTAGCTCTCGCGCACCCCGCGCACGATCAAATCGGCGCATAGATTGATAATAAAAGTGATGACAAAGAGAAAAATACCGATGGAAAAAAGAGCCTGATAGTGCTCCGAACCCACTGCTGTTTCACCTAATTCAGCGGCGATGGTTGCGGTAAGCGCCCGCACAGAATCAAACAGACTGCCGGGTATATTAACCGAGTGGCCGGTCGCCATGAGTACTGCCATAGTCTCTCCGAAACCCCGCCCCAAGCCCAGCAGGACGGCGCCCAGCAAGCCATTCTTGGCTGCGGGCAACGCGACCCCAACGACCACCTGCCAGCGCGTGGCCCCCAGCGCTTCGGCGGCCTCCCGATAGCGGTCGGGTACGGCCTTGAGAGAATCTTCGGCAATGGAGGTCATGATCGGAGCGGCCATCAGGCCGAGAATTATGCCGGCATTCAGCACGTTGAGACCCACTGGCACGTCGAAGAGCTGGATGATGAGGGGATTCATGATGCTCAGACCGATGAAACCCCAGACGACGGAGGGAATAGCCGCCAGCAACTCGACCAGAACTTTAAGAAACTCGCGGGTCTTCCCGGTGGCGAATTCGGCGATAAAAATGGCGCCTCCCAAAGAAAAGGGTATGGCCACCAGCATGGCCAGACCAGTGACGCTCGCGGTGCCGGCAACCAGAGCCAGGACACCGAACTCAGGGGCGTCTTCATCGCTGGGAAACCAGTAGGTCGTCAGGAAAAACTCGCCCCAGTCCATCTGGGCGATAAAAGTGTACCCCTCCTTGGTAATAAAAATAAAGATGCCAACAATGAAGATGATGGCCGATATGCCGCAAATGAAGACCAGGAGCTGAACGGCCTTGTCGAAATACCAGTCCAGATTGCGGCGGTCCAGGTCCGGCATCCGCTCAGCCGGTGGATCTACGCCATCCCGTGTGGCGCTGGCACCGCTCATTTCAAGAGCCCTCCCCGCCGCACAGGCTCATCATCAGACCGCGCACCTGCAGAGCCAGCGTCCTGTACAGGACCTCAAACTGATCTCTGGTGGCGGCAAGATCCGGCCCCACGGGCGCTTCCCCCACCTCCCACTCCAGGGCGATGGTGTGAAAGGGAACCGATTCTATATAAGACTTGACCGCTCCCTGCAGACTGATAAGCACGTGGTAATCGACCAATTCGTGGTCCGCTTTCAGCTGCTGTGGTGATTGAGATCCAAATTCGGCACCACACTCGTCCATAAAGCGAATCAGATGGGGGTTCATGACAGCGGCTGCTTGCCGACCGGCGCTCTTGTACTCACCGCTTTCGGGAAAGAGATTGCGGGCAATCGCCTCTGCCATGGGGCCGAGGGTGGAATTGTCTTCATCTAGAAAGAGGACGCGATAGGACTTGGGGGGCTTCGTTTGTCCCGTGACGGCGAATACCGTTTCCTCGCAAATATTCTTGGCCTGGTCTGCAACGCGGCTGAACATGTTGAAGATCACGAGGTAGCAGAGAAGTTCGCGAACGCCGATTTTGCCCTCCGCATTTACCAGATTCTTAAAAACGGCGTCGAAACCACGCGTCACCTGGCTTGCCTGCTCTATTTCACTGCGGGCCAGCGCTAGGTCGGCGCCATTGAAGGCCGCGATGGCCTTGCCGAGTATATCCTGGACCTCCCTGGCCATGACCTCCATCTGCTGGCCCAGGATGCCCTCTGGAGGAGGGCCGATTTGCACCGCTTCGCGACAGATGTTCACAGCATAGTCGCCGATGCGTTCCAATTCGAGGTTGGCGCGCATAACCGAAGAGATAAATCGCAAATGGCCGGCGCTGGGTAGATGCACGGCAAAAAAGCCATGACAAATTTTGTCCAATTCACGACTGGCGCGATTAATTGGAAAATCTCCAAGAATGACTTTGTAGGCCAATTCTTCTTCAGCCGTGAACAAAGCCCGAGAAGCATTCTTAAGAGCGCTTTCCACCGCCTCGCCCAGATGCGCGAGCTTTTCGCGTATGTGCGCCAGGTCGCTTTCGAGGCGCGCTTCGTATTTGCTCATACCGACGTCCTTAGCAAAATTTGCTGCCAGCAGAATTCATGGGGGGAGAAATGCACAGTTTTTTCCTCCGACAGCGCCCAAGCAAGAGCTATTTATCCGACTCCGGATTGCCGACCTGCTTGCAATCCACCACACGCACCGGGGCATAGCCCTTGTCGAGAATAATGCACTGCCCTTCATCGCTCAAAATCCAGTCGAGATA
This sequence comes from uncultured bacterium, assembly GCA_964005845.1. Classification (GTDB taxonomy): domain Bacteria; phylum Latescibacterota; class UBA2968; order UBA8231; family UBA8231; genus CAXFTV01. The sequence goes on along the minus strand of CAXFTV010000305.1, from coordinate 4,151 downwards.
GGTCCCGATTTCGCCTTCGGGTTCGCCGTTGGTGTACATGAACAGGGGCCGGGCGATGGGATAACTCCCCTCGACAGCTGTTTCCCCAGATGGACTGACACAAGGAGCTCCGTCGGCGCTAGAAATACAGGCCATCTTGACGTGGTCCGTAGCATAGGCCAGGCCGCTGTAGCCGATGGCGCAGGGCGTTTTTTCAACCAGATCCACTACATCCTTCGAACCGTGCATATCCAGGGTTCCCTGGCGGTATTTACCCTTCTTACCAAGCACCGCTTTCTGAAAATAAACGTAGGTACCGGAGTTGTTCTGGCGGCTGACGACCACGATCGCGTTATTTTTGCATCCGGGTACCTCCAGACCCAGATCACTCCAGTTTTGGTATTCTTTACCGCGTCCATAGATTTTGGCAAGTTGGGGTATACTCAGCGATTTTGCCGGGTTGTCCGGGTGCAGATAAACGGCCAGAGCATCGTAGCCGACGACGTGCTCTACCGGCACCTGCCCCCTCTGCCTGGCCAGATTCATCTCTTTCTTTTTCATTTTGCGACTGGCGTTGGCAATGTCGACCGTGCCGTTTATCATCGCCGCTATACCAGTCCCAGAACCGCCGCCGGAGACGGCAATGGCGACTTCCGCATCCTTTTTGCTGTAGGCTTCTGCCCATGCCTGGGCTACATTTACCAGGGTATCTGAACCCTTATTCTGTATCGCAGTGCGGGCCTGTGCGCTGAATGTCAGCATGGCGATGCTCAAGCCCAGGCCCAGGGTAAAAATGCATTTACATCTCATCAATCGCTCCTTTTTACAATAGTTTATATCGACGCGACAACAATAATGCCAAAATGCCACATTTTCTCGGCTTAATTTAAATTACCTGGTAACAAAGGCAGACACATGACATTGATGTTACATTTATGTCACATCAACTTCGGGCGATCTCTTCCTGCCTAACAATATCCACGCAACTGACACAGCTGCGGCCCCGTCCTCGCAAAGCATTTAGAATATTGCGTACAGTATTGAAGCAGGCAAGTCCCCAACCTAGGCTGCTGGGATTTGGTTGCAAAAACCCTCTTTTCCGGGTCTTCTTCACTGATCCACTAGATCGATTCGCCCCCTACCTAGCAGGCGCTGGGAAGCCGTCTTAAAACTCGCTCTGCAGCCGCGCAAAGCCCAGGTTGGATTTTTGCGACGGCTTCTGAGAAAAAGTTTGCCAGCTATCTCACCCCTCCATCCACAGCGGCGCTTCGAGGCCCAGGGTGGCGGCGAGTTCTTCGAGCATGGTGCGATGATCGTCGGGAATCGGAATACCGCTCTGGCGCCACTGGCGCTCGCGGCGCCATTCCAGGGTACCCGGCAGCGCCGCCTCTGCCGTGCCCGCCATGGGCTGCAGGCTCAAACTCGCATCGATGATCTGCCGCACCCGCGTGCGAAAAACCTCGCCCTCGCCGATTAGATCCGGATCGATGGCGACAAAAACAAAACCCCGCGTCGCCGCAGCAAAGCGGCGCTCGCGCTCGTCGTCGAGGCTACCCGACAGCACCCCGCCGATTAAGGTCGACACGAAGCGCATGCCGAGGCTGCCGAAGACCGAGCGCGAAAAACCGGCGGCGAGCGCTGCCTCGGGGTTGCTACTGCGGGTAAACTGATTGGCATTCATATCCAGCACTAGAGGGGGGCCTCCATCGGCGGCCGGCACCCCGAAGCACATCGGTGGTGCCTGCATCGCATCCCATACGGTCGCCGACGGATCTTCAGGCTTCTGCCAGCCCGTGCCGCCGGCGACACACCAGGATACCAGTCCGTGCCCGAGTGCCCGGCGCGCGTAGATCCCGGCACTGCCGACGTGGCCGTGGTTGCAGGTCGAGGCCAGTGCCAGCCCTACCTGTTTTGCCCGGACGCAAGCTGCATCGGTGGCCTGCGCCGCGACCAGATAACCGGCGCCGCCGTCGCCGTCCAGGCGCAGGGAATTATCCGTCTCGCGCAGGGTGCGAATTTGTGGAGCCGGATTGATTTTGCCATCTTTAAACTCACCGACGTAGCGTTTGAGCTGACGCGTTCCATGCGTTTTAATCCCGCGCAGATCGACGTCGACCAGGCAGCGGGCGATATGGGCGGCATCCTCGGCGCCCACCCCGGCACTAGTCAGAACCCTTGTGGCCCAGGTGTGGAGGGCCGTTTCGGTGATGTGTTTCATCATTAACCTCCTCTAGGAAAATTATAGCGTCCACCGCCAACGATGGCATGCACCTTTATGCGCTGACTGCTCTACAATAGAAAGTCGGTTTCACCGGGTCAACCCCTCGGCATATGCCAGGCCCTCCTTAGTTGCGTCCAGCCGGGCTGCCGTCTTGAGCTAAGATAGAATTCTGCATATCTTCAGTAGCAAACATCATCCCCGGACGATTATGGGATATTAGCGGTTGTCCGGCGCCCAAAATGGACCGCTTTCACTTCTCCAAACAAGCCTGCGAAGACCTTTAAGGATCTATAAAACCTCCACCCATGGATTCCCCAAAGCTCGACAAGTACCTGGAAGAATATCACTCTGAAGGCTTCTCCATCGCCCCGGGCTTGCTGCCAAAATCCGCCTGCGAGCAAATCCTCGCGCGCGCTATGTCCCTGGTCGACGGGAACCAATTGCCCCCGCGGCTCATGAATCCGCACCGCACCGACAGCCGGTTCCTCCGCTTTCTGCAAGACCCGCGCATCGTCGAAATAATAGAGCACATCTTCACTGAAGAGGCCGTGGGTGTGCAAACTATGTTCTACATCAAACCGCCCCGGAGCACGGGACACAGCTGGCATCAGGATCAGTACTACATTCCCGGAACTCCCAAAGCCATTGCGGCGGCCTGGTGTGCCCTCGATAGCAGCGATGAAACCAATGGGGCCCTGGTGGTCTACCCAGGTTCACACAAACGTGGTTTGCAAGAAATGGTGCCCCTGGATTCGCCGGATTTTGCCAATCATGCTAAAACCATCGAGCCAGCCTCTTGCTACTGCCCGCAATATGTTTGCATGGAGCCCGGTGATGTCCTTTTTTTCGATGGCTTGCTGATCCACGGTTCCTATCCCAACTACTCGGAGACGCGCTTGCGCCGGGCCTTTATTTCACACTATCTGGCCAGGGGTTCGGCTGGAGCCCACGACGAGCAACGCCTCGTCAACCTGCGTTCCGGCGCCCCCGATACCCCTTGCGAGCGCCAATGCTAACGAGCATCAATGGAGCGAATTCATGACCGCATGGCAACCCTGCGAGAGCAGCATTGATGAAATCCTGAGTCGGTTTCCCCAACCTCTCATGGCCCTTGCCCGGGGCGAAATTCCAGCTTTCATTTTCCGCCGTGCCTACGACCCCGCCCACTGCGCCGGTCTCATGGCGCGCTTCGCCGAACGCGGACTGCTCCAATTGGCTTCGACAGGTATCGACAGCCGCAGTCCCTACGTCAATATCGGCACCAGTTTCGGCATGCACCACAAGGATCGGGAGGCATTCTTTGCCCACGCTGCCCGCACCCGCGAACTCTTCAGCACCCTTTTCAAAGGATACGACGATCCGGTGCGAACTATGTACGACCTGCTCGCCGCCCTCGCTCCGGACAAACAGGTCAAAACCGCGTACGAACCCGACGACAGCATTTATGGTCCGGCAATCTTCCGCATCTACCACAGCGAAACCGGACATGGCCCCCACTTCGATTCGGTGCGCAAGCGCACCAGAGCCCTCGATTACCAGATCACCCGCTTCGAATACCAGTTCGCCGCCGTGCTATGCCTGCAAAATGCACGCGCCGACGAACCGGGGGGCGAACCCTTTCTCTACAATTGCTCCTGGTCGCCCGAAGTCCAGGAACATCTGGATAATAATACTTTCGATGCATATACCGCGGCCCAAAATATCGAGCGCCTACAGGTCCAGCTCGAACCGGGCGATCTCTACTTCTTTTTTACCGAGAACATCCATGAAGTGCCTCTCGTCCAGGGCGAAATACAGCGCGGTGTGCTGGCGATTTTCTTCGCTATGTCCGCCGACGACGAAGAGATCTTCGTCTGGGCCTAAAGCGCTGAAACTCAGGGCTCAGCCCTTCCGATAAGGAGCGCCGACACCTATGGCCAACCTGAATCTCGCCTTCCTCGGCTACCGCCAG
>CAXFTV010000304.1:0-5021 GCA_964005845.1 uncultured bacterium | reverse complement strand
TTTTTCGCCGGGGCCTGGCAGGAGGCGACACTGGTTAAATTCGCCTACGCATTCGAGCAGCAGACCAAGGCCTGGCGGGCGCCGCGTTTCAAGCCGACGGTGGATGCCGAGGCTTAGCAAGAGAAGCGGCTAAGCGGACCGGGTGTGTGTGTGGCAGTGGCCGGGCGCATCGCCGCCGGAAAAAGCAGCAGCTCCGGCAGATCCGCGGGCGCACAGACGCCCGCACCGATTGATAAGGCCACCTGAAAGGCCTTTTGTGATTCCAGCTGCACAGCGTTTTTTTGCTCGCAAGCCGTCTTAAAATGCGCTCTGCGCCCGATTGCAGCCGCGCCAAACCCAGATTGGAGTTTTGAGACGGCTCCTCAGAGTTTGCGCGAGGGCCATGCAAAGGGGCGGCGGCCGTCGTGTCCGTACGTGAAGAGCGCCGTGCGCCGCGGTGACTCGGCCTCCCAGCGGTACGCTCCGTGACTGACAGTCCCCCCCAAAAAGAAGAGAACGGACCCGCGCCGCATTGAAAGATGGCGGATCGGCGCGCGCTCGTTGCAGAGCCGCACCGAATGCGGCAAGGGGTAGCACGATTTGTGACTGCCCGGAACTACGACAAATCCGCCATCTTCGGGCCCGACGTCGGTGAGCTGCCAGGCGACGTTGATGCCCGACTTCGTGTGCACGCGTCCGTTCACCATTTCGTAGTGCTTGCCGATGATGGTCGGGTTGGTATTTCCCGAGTGCAGCATCTGCCCGCTCGAGCCTTTGACGTGGCACAGGGCCGTGTTCTGAGTTACCCGGTAGCCTGCTCCAATCATCCAGTTCAGGCGCTGGATGATGGCTGGATGCGCCAGCATTTTGAGAAAGGGCGCATTGTGCGGCGGCGGTAGCTGAAACAAGTTTTTCAGGTCCGGCCGGCCCGTGCCCGAGATCGTCGGTGCCCCGGGGATGTCGGCAAGCGTCACGTCGCCGTCGAGCTTGTCGCCCACGCCTCGGTACTCGATTTGATCGAGGTTGGCGTCGATGCCCGCCTGGGCCGCATCGGCCCAGGCATCGTCCATGATATCTTCGACCAGGAGGAAGCCGTGGGTGTCAAAGGCCCAGCGTTCGGCGGCGTCGTCGCGGGGTGCGAAATCGAGGGCAGAGGAGGTCCTCTGGGCCGCGTCGGCATCGTCGGCAGAGGCGAGCCAGGTGGCCGTGCCGTCCGACAGCAGCAGATGCCCCGAGTCGCTGCCCGCCAGTACGGTTTGCTCGGCCTCGCCCAGCTCTTCAGCCCATGCGGGCAGAGGCGGCTCGTCCTGCTGCTCAGGTGGGACCTGTGGCCGCGCCGTGCGCGAGATGAAATCTGCCACGAGCAGCTCGCCGCCGCTACCCTGCGGGCAGATTCCGTGCAGCGTGTTGGCGGCGCACAGCAAGACGTCGCCCGCCGCCAGCGCCGGGCGCTCGGCGAAGGGGCTGGAGGATGGCAGCGGCGGAGCGGGCAGTTCGCTCTTGTGCGAGGAGGGCACCACCACCAGCGGGCACTTGCCCTCTGCAGAGTCCGTCAGAGCGATGGCCACCACCAGCCCCTGGCACTGCCGGATGCGGATCTCTTCCCAGGCGCCGCCGGCGCGCTGGAGCGGGGCGCCATCGGCATTGCGGCCATTCCATCCCCTCAGATTGATATACGCTCGTTCCAGCGTGTCCATCCCGCCTTCCAGTGGCAGCGCGGCCTCGTCGTCGGGCTCGCCTGCGGCGGCAGGGACATGCTGCACAGGGCCGTCCTGGCGAAAGCTGTCGCCGCACAGCTCGCGCACGTAGCGCCCGATGGTGCCGTCCGCGCTGCAGAGTTCGCCGAGACTTTCGCTGCTGCTGGCGCTGCAGCAGGCGGACAGCTCGGCCGCGCTGAGGAGCTGCGGCAGCACGATGAACCCGAGGGCGTCGAAGGTGAATTCCTGTTCCACGCTAAAGATCGAGGGCTCGAGTACCTGCGCGGCCTCGTTCCAATGGCTCACGGTGTAGGTGTCTTTTTTCATGGTCAAACCTCGACGTCGCGGTCGGCTGCGATGACTGCGGTTCCCCCGGCGGCCGGCCGTCGCCCAGTTTTTTGTCCCATTCCAGCTGCTCCGCCCGCAACGAGGGCTGTCTTTCCCGCAAACCGGCTGGTGCCATATGGATTGGTATTCATATTCTCTCTGCTCCTTCCACTGCGTGGATGTCTACGGGCCTGCGGGTCGTCGCCGGCGCCAAGGGAAAATTCGTCCACGGGCATTTCTCCGTGAACCTGAATAGGTTTCTCGGCCACACAAATAGAGTTTATTCTCTATAGGTTTTCCGTCGTGCTAAATATGCATTTGGTCCACGATGCGGCTGGATTCCCGCCTCTGGGCATTCCCTGATCTGGACAAAACCTAGGCGCGAATCAGCACGTACCAATCGCGTTCAAAATGCTGAATTTCATAGCGTCCCTGAAATCCGGCTGCGGCCAAAATAGCCTCCAGATCTGCCTTGCGATACAGCCACAAGGGACACTTGCGCAAGTGATAGCGCACCTGCCGCTGCCGCGCCAACCAGCCACCCGCGATTGGGAAACTCGCATAAATTTCGCCTCTTACTTCCCGCGCCAATTTTTGCAGTACGGCCACCGGGTTTTCGATATAATCAAAAAACCCCATCAAACAGGCCGCATCAAATTTTTGCGATAAGGACACATTTAGATAATCGCCTTCGCACAGCGTTACCCGCGTCGATAAACCGGCCTCATCCACCGCGTTCTGCGCCAGCTCCAACATTCCCTTCGCCATATCCACGCCCACCACTGTTTTGCCCTGTTTGGCAAATGCGAACACATACCGACCCGAACCACAGCCCACATCCAATACCGATTGAATATCGTCGCGATTCGTGTGTTGCAAGGTGGTCTCGAAGCGCCGCATCATCACCTTGCGAAAGCGCCGGTCCACCCAGCGGCCGAAGGCGCCGCGCCGCGTCGTATGCCCGTAAATGGCGTCGAAGTCGGAGGCGTATCCATCGAAGAATTTTTCCACTGCCTGGGTCGTATCGGATTTATTCATAGCATTTGTCTGGCAATATTTCCTGGCGCGTGACTAAATCGAGTATAGCAAATATAAAGGAGCTTTTGGCCAGTTGGTCAAGCACCGAGATTTTTTTCGCCTCCCGGCGTCCCGGGTGCGGCGCCGGCTCAGAAGCTTCGAGCGCCCGGGGTGACGCCGCACCCGGGACGCCGCAGGGCAATGCACCCCTCCTCCCAGGCTTCCAGCTGATGCCGCAAGGGGGATTGTGAAAGTCAATCGCCGCGGCGGCGAGGCGAGAAAATCCGCGGGTGCGGTCATGGGCGAGGGCGCGCCCGCATTGCCGCCAAAGGGCTAGCGGGCATGTATTTCAGGTGTTCAGATAGGGACCATAGCGTTGGCGCAATTGAGCGGCACCCGCGCTGCGTCCGGTGGCTTCTAAGCGGTCCAGATAGGCCGGCAAGGGAGAGTCCGGGCCGCTGTGGCGGGCGTGGAATGGCCCGCCTTCCTGGATGACGGTCCACAGGGGGTCGACGCCGTCGGCAACCGTAGCCATTTGCTCCTGGTGCCAGTTCAATAACCGGTAGGCGGCTTCGCGGCAGATATCGGGATGGGCGGCGGCGATATCGCGTTGTTCGTGCGGGTCATCTTCCAGATTGAAGAGCAGCTCGCGTGGAAACAGGTGGAAACCGTCGTGAAAAGTGCGAACGTAGAGCCAGGGGCCAAAGCGTACGGAGCGTTGGCAAACGTGACAGCACTGACTGATAATCAATTCGCGATGGCCGGCCGCGGTTCCGTTTCGCACAGTAGCTGCATAGGAACTGCCATCCCAGATGGGACAGGCTTCGCCGCCGAGCAGTTCCATCAGGGTTGGGGCCAGGTCTAAATTATAATGCAACTGGTCGTCGAGCTGCCCCTCGACGCCGCCTGGCCAACGGATGATCATGGGGATATTGCAGGTGCCCTGATCAGCTGTTGCATGCTCGCCGTATATGCCTAGCTCGCCCATATTCTCGCCGTGGTCAGCTGAGATGATGATTGCGGTATCATCCAGTACGCCCCTGGAACGCAGCGCCGCTAAAATAATTTCGAGTTGATCGTCGACATAGCGAATTGCGGTATCGTAGCCGTCGATCATACGCCGCAAGGAGGCCTGGTCGGTAAGTTTGCCTGGATGGCGTGGATATTGGGGGTCCTCACGGTCGTGATACATATAGATATCTAGCGAAGAGTGAGGTCCGGTTTTTTTATTGTGCTCCGCCAAGACCTCGGGACTGAGCCACTCAGGCAATGGTGTGTCGGCAAAGGGCTCGCCGTACTCGGCCGGAACGCGGTAGGGCGTGTGCACGTCCCAATAATTGATGTGCAAATACCAGTTGTCTTCGGCGGCGTGATCGTCAAGCCATTTCATTACTATGGGCGTGACTTCCTCGGCCGATTCCATCCCTCCCTTGCCGGTATTATGGATTTCATTAAAGCCGGCATAGAAGTGCCAGGCGGCATGTCGTTGGCCGAAGGGTGAAACCATGGCGGTATGAAAACCGATTTTTTGTAATGAGCGAGCCATGCCCTGAGTGTCAAAGAGGTCGCGGAAGCTGCGGGCCAATCCTTCGTTTTTAGGTTGTGCGGCGGTTGCTCCATGACCGACCACGCCGGTGTGAATACCAAAACGGCCCGAGTAAAGCGCTGTGCGCGAGGGAAGGCAGGGAGCGTCGGAAGTGTAGACATTGGAACATCGCAGTCCCGTGGCAGCCAACTCGTCAATGGTCGGTGAAGTGTTGCGGTGATAACCGTAGCAGCCTAAATGGGATGGGGTTAAGGCGTCGATATCGATATAGAGGATACGCATGCAGTAGAACTCCGGAGTTTTGGTATGGTGCTACTCTGCGGGTTTGGAATTAAGTGTTCCCCTGAACCTTGTAACTGAGGGTGGTGATAAACGCTATGGTGAGCCATATCAACGTGGTTGATATGGGTACAAAGGTCTGATAATAGGTGAACTTGAGCAAATTCAGAGTTGTG
>CAXFTV010000303.1:0-2257 GCA_964005845.1 uncultured bacterium | reverse complement strand
ACGATTTGATCATGCCGGCCCTGTCCAGAATACGCATCGGCACAATTTCGCTGGAATACGCCACGCCGGTAGCTGGCGGTTTGAGTTCGCTGGCTGGCTTCCCGCAAAACGTGCGCCTGGGGCTGGGCTGCATCGATCACTGCGACCGGATGGTGGAAACCCCCGATCAAGTAGTAACCCGCGTCGAAGAGGCCATGCGCTACGTCGACAAAGAGCGCATCACCCTGCACCCGGATTGCGGTTTTTCACCCTCGGTACAGAATCCCATGGATCTGGACGAGGCCTACCTGAAGCTGTGTGCCCTTTCGCAGGCGGCTGCCCTGCTGCGCGCGCGCTACGGCTGAGCTCTCAGCTTTCAAAACGCCCCAGGGCAAAGGGACTCAGATCGAAGGTACTCTGGCCATCTAAAGCCAGTTCTTTCAGCATGCGCCCGACGAGGGCACAGAACTTGAAGCCGTGGCCGGAGAAGCCCGCCGCCAGCAAAAGCCGGGGACACTGTGGGTGGGCGTCGATAATAAAATCGAGGTCCGGGGTTTCTGTGTAGAGACAGACCTGCGCTTCCACTGTTTCGCCGGCCGCCCCCGGGATGCGCTCCTGCATAAAAGCGCGCAAGTGGTCAATGTAGTCCTGATCGGGGGTGCGCGAACAGCTATCCGGATCGACCACATCCAGCCCCAGGCCGTCCCGCGCCACCTTTACTCCGGGCACATCGAAGAGCGGAAAACCATAGAGGGTCTCACCCCAGGTCACGTCGGCAAAAACTGGGAAACGGCCGGGTCTAAAGGGCTCTGGGTCGACCGGGCGGTAGTGGACGATCTGCTGCCGCGTCACGGCCAGAGGCAATCCGAGATCGCGCAACAACCTGCTGCTCCAGGCGCCAGCTGCGACGATCACCTTGTGTCCTCGAAAGCGCTGGCCAGCGGCTACGACCTCGAGTGGATCGCCCTGCCAGTTGATCTGGCTCACCGGCATCTCGTCCCTGATCTCGGCCCCGTGCGCCAGCGCCAGTTCCAGATGAGTGGCAACGCAGAGCGAGGCCAACAGGAAGCCGGTGTCCTCCTGCCACAAGACGCGGGTGCCGGGATCGATCTTAAATTGGGGGTAACGCGCGGCCAGTTGCTCCGGCTCCCACCACTCCGAGGCAATGCCGGCTTCTTCCAGAAGGGTTTTGCGCTGCAGGGTGTACTCGTGCCCCTCGGGTGCCATAATTACGCCACCAGTCATATAGAGGACCCTGCGCGCGGCTGCTTCCTCCAGACGACGCCATTCCGCGTAGGCGGATTTCATCAGTTCGATATAGAAATCCTTGTGGTAAAACATGCGAATGGCGCGGCTCTCGCCGTGCGAACTGCCCTGGGTATGGCCACGGCGAAATTGCTCCAGGACCAGGACCCGGGCGCCGGCGCGGGCAAGCTGGTAGGCCGTGGCACTGCCCATACCTCCCGCCCCTACTACGATAACGTCGTATACGGCTTCGCTCATCGTCCCTCTCACAGGTTTTTTTGCAGGTACGCCGCGCCGTTTTTTTCGACCTCTTGCAGCAGGGAATCGACGTATTCGCGGATGGAAAAAAAACGGCACTCCGAGTCCCCCACCCGCCCCCGCCGCAAAGTGCCGACCCGGTCCCAGTAGGCCCCCAAGAGCGGCCGCTCGATAGCGGGATAGCGAGCCTGCGGATCGCGCTTGAGCAATTTGTTCCAGTAGAAGACTTCCACCATGTGGATATAAGTAGAAGTTTCGTAGTCGACCCCGAGCATGAGCAATTTGCCCTCCCTCTGATACGCCCGGTACATGGGCGAATTGACGCCATAGGTCTTGCCCCAGGGCTGCAGATCCCAGGGCGACCGGAACCCTTCGCAGCTGAGATGGTCGCCGACGAACTGTGCCGCACCCTTGCCCCGGGCGGCCACCGAGTGGGAATAGTGATCGGAGCGGTAGGTGCCGGGCATGGTGCGAAAAAACTCCGTGAGCCAGCCGACGGAGGAAGGAGTACTGGCGTGATCCCAGACCTCGGCGCGCCGCTGCCCCTCTATCAAATTGAAAGAGGGCAGCAGAATAAGCCCCTGGCTACCCACGGCATCTTCCAGAGCCCCGATCATAGCCGCAGCCCCTTCCGGTACAGGTCCGAGACTTTTGAAAGAAGAATGCATAAAGAGGATATCGCCCGGCTCGAGGCCGAGCAACTGCAGATCCGCAGTCAATTTTTCGCGATTGTACATCGCCCCCTGATCCCAAATGAGAAAAAAATTTCTAAGGT
>CAXFTV010000302.1:0-3199 GCA_964005845.1 uncultured bacterium | reverse complement strand
ATGCTCACCTTCGCGCGCACAAAGGGCTGAGCGGCTCTGTACATATAGAGGTCGAGGAGGTAGCTATGGATATTTCTTTGAGTGCTTTTCTGGGCCTCGTCTTTTTGACTCTGGGGTTCGCCGCTGTATTACTGATGTTCAGGATTTGGGGCTATCCCCTTGACGAGCGCAGACAGCAGAGTACGGCACCCCGAATGCTGGTGCTGCTCCATCGATCAGTTGGAGCCTGTTATTTGCTCCTCTACCTGTTCATGATGTACCACATGATACCTCGCCTCTTTCTCTATCAGGTGGAGTTCCCGGCGCGCACCGTGGCTCACCTGATGCTGGGTGTGAGCATTGGCTTTTTGCTGCTCATCAAGCTAGTAATTCTGCGCTTCTTCAAACATTTCAGTTCCATGCTGCCCTACATAGGAATTTCAATCCTGTGGTGTACGGTCCTGCTGGTCAGTTTATCGGTGCCTTTTGCTTTCAAAGATAGTTACTGGAGCCGCAGTGCCACGGGCGGCAGCGTCTACAGCACCGAGAATATTGCCCGCATACAAAAACTCTTGCCAACGGCTGGATTTCCCCCCGCGGCGCCATTGGCTGAACTGGCCAGCGAACAGTCGCTGCGCGCCGGTCGGCGCGTGTTGTTGACCCGATGTGTCACCTGCCATGATTTGAAGACCATACTGACCAATCCGCGTCCCCCCGTTGGCTGGGTGCGCACGGTGGAAAGGATGGCGAGCAAACCGGTTTTCGGCCGGCCTATAGAAATCGAAGATCAATGGACTGTAGCATCTTACCTGATTGCCATTTCGCCGGATTTGCAGGTGGCGGCCAAACACCGGCGCGAGCGGGAATTGCAGACTGAACAAGCCAAGGATGCATTGCTCACCGCCATTGCCTCGAGCGCCCAGATAACCCCTGCCTACGATATGGAAGAAGCCCGGAGCCTCTTTGAGGAAACCTGTTCACAGTGCCATGAGCTTAGCGAAATGGAGAACGCCACATTGCAATCGGCGCAGGATGTGCGGGAGTTGCTGGGGCGGATGGTGGAAAATGGTCTGGAAGCCGACGAGGCCGATCTGGAGCAGGTGGTGTGGTATCTGATGCAGGTCTACGTCGAATGATGTGCGGCAATAAAGAAAAGCATTAGGGGGCATGGGGGGCCAGGAGCCCTGCCTCACCCAGTCTCTTTGCCACCTGCCGCAAACCAGTCTGGGCCCCCTTCCCCCGTCTTTACCAGATGGCCGGGGGGGCACCCTCGCTGCGGACGACAGACTGGAAATAAGACAACTATCTAGATCTGAAGAAAGCTATCGATATTCATCTTTTTTATTGTTTCTCACCTTGGCTCAGCGCTTTTTACGCTGGGCTTTCTTTTTTGTTTTTGTTGCCTTTTTGCCGCCGGCCTGGAGTTTATTGGCGACGTTAGCCGAGCCAATGTGCAAGGTGTCGTAGGCTTGTTGTGAACTTTGAAAGGGGCCCCGGTGGCTGGTCCCGTGCCATTGCAGGTTGGTGTACATGGGATTGGTGCGTCCGCTCTGACGTTCCCGCCGGGCGATCCAGGCTTCCATGCGCTGCTTGAGAGCAGCGCAGATTTCAGGCTCGCGGTCTGCCCGGTTATCTAGTTCCAGTGGATCCTGGACGAGGTTGTAGAGTTCGACTTGAGGTTTGAAGTGGAAGTCGGGTTCCAAAGCCACCATCAATTTCCACTCTGGGGTGCGCCAACCGTGTTTGCGCATCCAGGTGCACTCGGTAATGTAAAAGTCCGAGTAATTGGAAGCTCTTTGGGCGCCTAGCAGGGGCATCAGGGAGGTGCCGTCGAATTTGATCCCCGGGCGGATACCCAACAATTCCATCAGGGTTGGGACCAGATCCTGGTGCAGATTTTTGCCCTTTATGCGCTGATCGCAGGGCAGCTTGCCGGGAAGTCGCATGATCAGCGGCACGTGCAGGGTGTTTTCGTACATGCCGTGGTGGTCGAACCAGCACTCGTGGTCATAGAGGGTTTCGCCGTGGTCGCCATTGAGCACGATCAGCGTGTTATCGGCCAATCCCATTTCATCAATGCGGGTGAGAAGGCGCTGAATGCAGGCGTCCATGTAGGCCACGGCGCCATCGTACTGGGCCACGACGTATTCGGCATCGCGGATGCCGGGGGGCATCCATTCGGCAAAGAAGTCGCAGAATGGCTTGAAGGCCATCACCGGTTCCATGGAGCGATTTTGCGGATCGAATTCGTCGCCGCTATAGAACATCCGTTCGAAGGGAGCAGGTGGCAGGTACGGGGCATGGGGGTCCATATGCCGCAGAAAGAGAAAGAAAGGTTCCTCCTGGCCGGCCAGGCGCTCCAATTCGGGCAATGCCACCTCGTTGAGGTTCTCCGCTTTGGGGCTGCGTCCCTCGGCCCACGATCCCCAGCCGGAGTAATCGAGATAGTTGGCAAAGCCGCGGGAACTTGCATTGTTTGAAAAACCCACACAGGAGGTGTTGTACCCTGCCTTGGACAGGATTTCGGGCAGGGTCTGAATCTCCTCGGGGAGTCCTCCCTGGTGCCGCAGGGCAACCACGCTGGTTGAGAAACAGTCCATGCCTGTGAGCATGGAGGCATAGGCCGAGGTCGTAGGAATATGAGCGGAAAAGGTCTGTTCAAAAAGCACGCCTTGCCGCGCCAGGCGGTCGATGTGGGGAGTGGTTAAACGATGATAGCCATAAGCGCTCATGTGATCAGCGCGCAGGCTGTCTATGCCAAAGAGAATAAGGTTGGGCTTTTTCTTGGGCATGAAGGTCCTCGCTTCGGGTGTGGATAGGCAGGATTGTTTAAAAGTAAAGTTGAAGAATAGGCTAGGGGCTTTTAGTCAAAGCGTCAAGAGGGCAGCTTTCACAAGAGATCGTTGGCGCCGCCAGTTTCCTCTACCTCCAGGTGCGGCTTCAGGCCTGTAGAGGGGGGTGTGAGAATCCCGAACCAGCAGCTTCCAGGTGTGTAGTAAAGTTGCCTGGAGAGAAGTTTGGGAGGGCGAAAAAACATTTTATTTTCTTCCATATTTCCACTTGACAAGTGAACATGAGTTCAGTATCTTTTTGTTTACTAATAGTAGTTTAATTGATACCAGTTAAACTGTAGTGGAACCGCAAATGAAATAGAGTGGGAGGTAATTAAGAATGAAACTGGATTTACTTGAGCGGCCCGACTCGAAGAGGGGTTTGTCCT
>CAXFTV010000301.1:0-4112 GCA_964005845.1 uncultured bacterium | reverse complement strand
GGCCAAAATCGCCAAGGGAACCGCGGTCGAGAAAGTTGCGCACCAGGTGGACGTGGTCCGATACCTCAAGGGATTTGTGAATCATGCCCTGGTGCTGGCGGCACGAGAGAAAGGGACCGGCACCGCCGTGCAGCGGCGAACGGATGATCTTGTGCTCTGGGTCCCAGTTGGGTGCGTTTGGGTCCTCGCCGATGTACATGGCGGCGAATTTGCGGGCGCGCTCCCTGTTTGCCGGGTTGGTCGGGTCGGCGACGCCAAAGTCGTAGAACATCTGGTTGCCCTCGCCCATGTGGAACCAGTCGGCGTTGAAGGGTACCGAGAGGTTCCAGTATTCGTTGTGGAGCTGGGGCATGTACATTGGGTGGGGGGGGCCGCCGGCGGGCAGAACCCGCTCGTCTCCGTAGATCCAGGTGATGGCATCGTACTCGCGTTTGGCGATATCCAGGAAGCGGCGGTCGCCACCCAGGGCATAGAAAATGCCGCGCATGGAACGGCTTTCGTAGGCATCGTCGACGTCGAAGATATGGTAAACCTGTCCATCGGAGCGGGCGTATTTTTCGGTCGCCAGATCGCCGGCTTGTTCGAGCAGGCTGATGAGTTGCCGCTGCAACAGGGCCCAGTTGGGGGGGGGTTGATTTGGGATGCTTTGATCGAGGGTAGGGGAGTAGCTGGTGGGGTCATTTAGGTTCCTCCAGGTGGAATTGTTAAGAAAAATTACCGCAATGAGAGGGGCTGGACAAGGGAGCGGGCAATTGGGCGCCAAAGCGGACGGGGAGCTAATTATTTTGCCAGTTGCACCAGGTCCTGGCGGGCGACCACGCAGTCCTGCAGGTTTGCGGCCCAATTCTCAGTGCGGATGCCGATCTCCAGAATTAGCGGTCCCCGGAAGCCGCTGGCCAGGATGTGCGGTACGAGGCGCTCGTAGTCGAGCCAGGTGTTGCTTGCGAAGGGCAGGTGATCGACTTTCTTCTCCGCCTCGCCGACGCCGTGCACGTGGTACTGAACGGTCTGGTCACTCAACTCGTCGATCATGGCCAGCACCGCGGTGGTGTCCACCGCGGGGGCACGGCGGCTGGCGTGGCCAATGTCGAAGAGGACGCCGAAATTTTTGCGCCCGATCTGGCGGCCGATTCGGGCATCGAAGAGTTCGTAACCCAACTGCATCGCTGCAGTGCCGGCGGCGCGGGCCATTTCTTTGCCGAATTCTACGTTCTGCGCAAAGACTTCCTCTTTGGTGGGCCCCTCAGGGTCCATTCCGCCCGGATGGACGGTCAGCACATCGGCCTCCACGTCGCGGGCGAACCCCACTAGTTCCAAATAGCGCCGGCGCGCATGTTCCCGCCGGGCCGGGTCGGCACTGCATATATTGGCTCCTCCCATGCCGGAGGAGTGCACCGTCACTACTTTGAAGCGGCTCAATTGGCGGCGCAATTCCCGGCGCTCCGCGGGGCTGAAGGCCTCGGGGCCCCCGTAGCTGATGGGGGTGAATTCCAGAGCCGCAAAGCCGGCTTCCAGGGTTTGGTCTATGGCTGCCGAGGGCGAGAGGCCCCGGAGACAGAGGGTCGAGACGCCGATCCTATGGGCGAAATCGAGGTTTTGCATGAGACTGGTCCTCCTAGTTATGATATGCTAAATATAAAAATATCGCGGTTGGTCGGGAATCCGACCCTTAAAACGCGGTTGTCAGGCCTGGAACTACGCCTATTTTTAGGGGGAAAGCGTTGCCAATAGGGCAGAAAACACGGCGAATAAATTGGTTTCAGGTCCCTCCTGGTTTGGTGGAATTGACAGCGTTGGAGAAGGTCGCAGGTCCAAAGTGAAATAAAAGGGCAGAGCGTCCCAGTCCCTCCAGGGCCTCTGGCCAAATCCTGAAATTCTATTGACAGAGGGAAAATCGCGCTCGCAACGGGAAGCAGAACTACTTATGAGAACATCGCCTCCGCCCTACCGGATCATCTTCAATTGGGATGGGACCCCGCATCGCTACTCCGAATATCCCCAGAGTTTGGCACAACTCCTCGATTTGGTATATGCGCCGCTGGAAAATACTCAGGTAGGGGCTTTGTTCTGGTGCCTGGGGACCCACGAGGCACGTTGGCCCTCGACCAAGTTGCCGGTGGTCGGCGACTCGGAGGAGCGGTTCTACACTTCGGTAAAAAGCAAACGCGGCGCCGAGTCGGTGCGGGCCCTGTTTGAGGGCGGCGAGGATCCCTATGCGGCGCTGGTGCAGCGGGGGCGCTCCATGGGCCTCCACGTCTATTGTTCGATCCGCATGAACGACAATCATTTCTGGTCGGATACGGCACGGCGGGAACAGCCACTCAAGCCCGCAGAAATGGCGCGAATCACCCGGCCCGGCCTCACCCGTTTGCGCCAGGAGCATCCGCAGTGGTGTCTGGGGCCAGAAGGGGCGCCCCGCTGGGCTGCCACTTCATGGAATCTGGCTATTCCCGAGGTGCGGGAACATCTGCTGCAGTACATTGCCGAGGCCTGCCGCCTGGCCGATTGGGACGGAGTCGAACTCGACTGGCAGCGGCACGCCTTTCACCTGCCCGAAAGCGATGCCTACCGGTTGCGCTATACCCTCACAGATTTGCAGCGCGCGGTGCGCCAGGTAACCGACCAGATTGCAAGGGAACGGGGAAGGCCCTTTTGGGTCGCTGTACGGGTTGGTGCGAGCATGGAAACCTGTCGCCGGGTAGGTTACGATATCGGGCGCTGGATGCGTCGGGAGCTGTGCGACCTGGTGGCCACCGGCGCCAATTCCGGCACCGATCCGGGGGTTGAAATCGAGGAATTCCTGCGCTTGAGTGGAGATGGTCGAATCCCCTTGTATCCCGGTCTGGACAGTCATGGGGAGAATGGCTCGGGCCGTTTGATCCCCGCCGCGCAGTGGCGGCAGGCCTGGTACCGCGGTCTGGCCCGTGGTTTCTACGAACGCGGCGCCAGTGGGATTCACATTTTCAACTGGCATGCCACGAAAACTTCTCATCGCCCCCTCCTGACCACCCTTGGCGAGCCGGCGACCTTGGAACGAAAGAACAAAGTCTACGCTGCAGTGAAGCGCCATATAAGGGGACGGGAGGAGTTGCGCTATGGCGCCGAGCGCGACGACCGCCTGGTAGGTGAAGTGCCGGTCGATCTCTATCCGACCACGAGCCGGGAAGGTCCCAGATTTCATCTTGGCATTTACGATCCGGTGGTGGAAGAATGGCAGAAAGGGGCACTGGTTGGGGTGGAGTTGCATGTCGAACTGCTACATTGCTCGCCAGTCGACCAAATTGAGGCAGCTCTGGATGGCAAATTGTTGGGGGACCCGGTCAGGCGCAGTGTGGCGGGGGAGAATCAGGCCGATCCTGCCGAGGTGGATGAGAGTAGCTGGCTGATTTGGGAACTGCGGCCCGAACAAGCTGGGCAAGGTCAGCACGAGATTCAGTTGCGCCTGGTCGAAAGAGATCCCCTTCTGAGGGTGGCTCTGAGGGTGGAAAACGTGGAAATCTCCGTCGAATTCATAAAGTAGAGCTGGCTGTGCATGGGAAAAGTGGTCGGGGAATGCTTTGCGCTGGCCCCATTTCTGGTATGCCAATTGGGTGCGATCTAAAGCTTTAGGCTTTAGGGGATGGCGAGAAGTAGAGCCGTCCCCCTAACAGGTTGTACGATGAAAAGTCAACCAATGCCGAAAATTGTATTGCCTGTCTTACCTGTAAAAAAATCGATTACAATCCACAGCCCGGTGCACAGCACCTCGCCCAAAATAAGACCCAAAAAGAAGATTTGACTGCCCTGATAGCGCGCCGCACCGCCAAAGCGCAGGACGATCTTTTTAATCGCCCAGGCGATAAAGACACTGAACCAGATCTGGCCCATAAGCATATTGGCTCCCACTGGGAAACCGAGGGGATGGAAGGGCCACCACAGCAGGCGTTGGCGCGCCCATGCCAGTAGGAGCATGAAAATACCGCCCCCGAAAAAAAATCCCAGCCCGGGCCAGTAGATATCCTCCTGCCCAAGGGTGCGCACGGCAGTGTTGAAAATCGCTTCCGGACCGGCCTTGAAACGCCATCCATCCAGGTTGATACCGCCGTGGATGTGAACGAGGTGGAAGACCATCC
>CAXFTV010000300.1:0-5268 GCA_964005845.1 uncultured bacterium | reverse complement strand
GCTGGTGATGCCGCGAACGACAGGAGCAAAGGAGACCGTGAGAGGCAAGGGGCGAAGGCCGTCGGCCGGCAGCACGAACTGGTTGGTGGGATTAACCTGGGATTTGACCTTGAAATTTTTTGGGTTGTTCGAGCGGATATTGGTGATGGTGAAGTCGGCATTGCCGATGTTTAAAAGTTCGATTTGCTGGGTGCTTATTTCGCCCACTACTACCCGGTCGAAGTCCAGGGTGGTGGGGCTCAAAGCGAGGAATTTGCCGACGCCGAGCAGTTGAAAATGGCGGTGTCCGGACGGCGTTTCCATCAGGAGGGTGCTGCGGCGCTGGCCGTTTTCTTTAGGAGAGAATTTTAATTCGACTTTTTTGAATTCTCCGGGCTGCAGGAGTAGAGAAGGGAATTCGAGGTCAAATTCTCCCAAAGGTGTGTTTTTGATGTCCATTCGCACCGTGTAGGGAGTGCCGCCGCGGTTCCACGCCACCAGATGGCTCCGCTCGTATTTGCCGATGGCGACGTTGCCGAAATTGATATTGTCCTCATTGAGTATCTCGATTGCCGGAGGGGTGAGCTGCGCTTTGCCGGTAAGGGGAATCTCAACCTGCGGAAATCGGGGATCGTCGAGGTCGAGGACGACCTTGCCGCTGGCAGGTCCTTCGTAGCGGGGTCGGAAGTCGATGGCGATTTTTCGGCGCTCGCCCGAGGGAAGGGAGATCGCCGCAGTCGAATCCCAGACCGTAGTGAAAGCGCCTCCAAAGACCGTTATTTTTTTGATCCGGAGGTCGGCCCGACCCTGGTTGAGAATGGTGAGTTCCATGCGGTTGCTCCGACCGACTTCGAGCTGGCCGAAGTCCAGTCCTACCTCCGGGAGAGGCGAGAAGGCCGCCCGTGGGACCAGAGCTTCGCCGCTCAATTGCAGCTTCAAATCCGGGGGGTCCAGATCGGCGGAGTGTAAAAAGAGCTGGTTTTGGTGGAGGCCCCCCAGCGCAGGTTTGAAGTCCACCTGCAGTATTCTTTCCCCTCCTGGTTCCAGTTCCAAGGGTGCGGTGCCGGAAAGGTGGAAAGGGGTGTCGGCCGTCTGCAGGTAAAGGCTGTCGATGATCAGTGGTACGCTGCCAGGGTTGGACAGAGTAATGATCTTGCGGGCTGTCGTGCCCACCGGCAACGAGCCCATTTGCAGGGTCTGGGGTGGGTCGATGTGGATGCGGGCGCGGGTGGCATGGGCGCGCAGGGGCAGAGAAATGGGGTCTTTTTTGAAGAAGGTTTTTACCTGGACGATCAGCTGGCCCTGGTGTTCGCCGCTTGTCTGGGCCTCGAAGTCCACGGTGACAATGTCTTTTTCCCCGGGTTCCAGAGCCAGGGTTTCTGGCGTTGCAGAAAAGTGGTCTCCCACTGCGCGCACCAGGATATTGAGTGCGTCCGTACCAGAATTTTTGAGGAAGACCTCACCATGGGCACTGCTGCCGAGTTTGACCGTGCCCAGATCGAGGGCTTGGGGCTCGATCTGGAGCGTTTGGGCATGCAGAGCCGAAGCGAAGAGCAGCAGGAAAAAAACGCGTGAATGGATAGCTGTCATGGCACTTATTTAAGAATAAAAAAAGAGTGACCAACTCACCAGAATGCCGGAAACGACTTTGTCGAAGTTCCACATTCGGTGTGTGGAGAACTTCCAATAGGACATTCTTTTATGAATTCAGATCACCCTTTACACTTGTTGAAGATAGCTGGCCAGGCAGGGGCTGTCAAGGCAATTTTGGAAGTTTTAGCGGTGCCGATATCATCTCTTCAGGAGGTGCTGGAGGCCGCTGACCAGCCGGTCCATGCCCGCCGCCGCCGTGTCCTCTTGCAGGGCTCCGTAGGCAATGCGGATATAACAGCCCTGGTGCAGGCCAAAGGCCGTGCCCGGGATGACCGCTACCTGGTAGTTGCGTATCAGGTATTCCACCACTTCCATGGCCGGGCGGTTGGTATCGAGTTGGACCAGCAGGTAAAAGGCGCCCGGGGCCGGAGGTATCTGGCAGCAGTCTTCCAGTGCGCTCAAGTGTTCCAGGCACAGTTGGCGCACCCGGGCGATATCCTGGATGAAAGTGCGGCAATAGGAAGAGCCGGCGCGCAGGGCGCCCAGGGCTGCTATCTGGGAGATCACGGGGGGACAGATCAGGATGGTATCCTGTATTTTTTCCAGCGCCGACAAAAGCGGGCGGGGGGCCACCATGTAGCCGACGCGCCAGCTAGCCAGGCCGTAGGATTTGGAAAAGGAGAAGAGCGAAATGGTGTGGCCCCGGCTAACGCTCCTGGAACCCGGGGAGAAGTGCTGCGCGTCCTCGTAGGTGAAATATTCGTAGGCCTCGTCGACGATGTGGTAGATAGCGCGGTCGAGGCACAGCTGGTTTATAGCTCGCAGGGTCTGCGGGGGGTAGACGGCGCCGGCCGGGTTATTGGGCGATACCGTGACGAGGGCGCGGGTGCGTGGACTCAGAGCTGCTTCGATGGCGTCCAGGCGCGGCTGGTAGTGCGCGTCCGTGGGAACTACTACGGGCCGGCAATTGGCCATGACCACGGCCATCTCGTGGTTAAAAAAAAAGGGAGCCAGCAGGATGATTTCATCGCCTGGATCGGCGATGGCCAGCACCGTGTGGGAAAAGGCCATATTGCTGCCAGCAGTGACCATAATGACCTGGTCGTTTTGCACCTCTATGCCATTTTCCAGCGCCAGTTTATCATGCAATTCTTGCACTAGTTCCGGCAAGCCGGAGGCCGGATGGTAGTGGTTCTCCGCCACCTGCCGGCCAAATCTGGCAACGGCGTCGAAGACTTCCTGAGGCGGCCCGTAATGCACCACCCCTTGACCCAGTGATATAGTGCCCGGGGTGGCGCGAATCAGGGCTGCGACATCGGGAATTACCGGACTCTGGACGGCCTGCAGACGTCTGGATTCAGCCATGATCGCTTTCCCTATAGAGCTTGCTGTAAAAGGTCAAAGAGGCGGTCGACTTCGGCCCGGGTTTCGGGGTCCAGGACATAGCTGAAAGGACCGCGGTGGACCTGGTTTTTGAAGAGGCCGCGGCGGTACATAAGGTAGCGCTCAAGGGCGATGAGGCCATCCAGACCGCCCTGCAGTTGGAGGATGGCCAGGGCGCAGATGGGAAAGTAAAGGGCGTAGGCGCGCTCGTCGTCGCCCCGCACCAGCGCGTTCCACAGAGCGACCATGCCGTCCAGCATTTCCACTCCCGGAATGGTGCCCCTGACGCCGCGGCGAAACGAATCGATGAGCAGGACGCCGCCGCTACCCTCGAATATGGCGGCGCGGCCCTGGGTTTTTTCGCGCAGGGCCGAAATGCAGGGGCCCAAAGGCATGGCTTCGGGTTTGAAGAGGATGCGCTCGCCGTGCTGCTGGTGAAGACTGGCCTGGAAATCCAGGCTCATGGGGGCACCTACGTAGGAACTGGCATCCTGGACAATTATCGGAATGTCGACTGCCTCCAGGATGGCCTCGTAGTAGTGCCGCAACTCGCCTTCGGGCAGGGCCTGGGTCAAGGGGGGGACGGCCATTAGACCGGCAGCCCCGCTATTTGCGGCAGCACGTGCGTATTCGCAGGCCTGGACCGCACTTTCGGCACCCACGTTGATGATGACCGGGCCGCGATCCCGGGCCCATTGCACCAGCTTTTTGGGCAGTTCGAGGCGCTCTGCGGTGCGCAGGCGCAATAGGTCGGAAGCCAGGGCCAGACAGAGGCCGTGGGCGCCGGTCTCAAAGAGAAAATCCACTTCTTTTTCGAGGGTGGCGTAGTCGATGCTAAGATTTTCTTCGTAGGGCATGTGGACGACGGGCAGGACGCCCTCGATCGGGTGTTTCATTTCATTTCCCTTCTTGTCCCAGGCGCAATAGGTTCAAGAGAGTAGCCTGGATTTCGGTGCTGGCGGCGCACAGATAATAACTGAACTTACGCCGGCTCTGATAGCGGGGTTCGCGCCCGTCTTTTAGAAAGCAGTGGGCGCCGGCTTCGGTGGCGATCAGGGACGGCGGGCCGACGTCGTAAACTTCGACCTGCCGGGTCAGGTAGGCACACAGTTCGCCCTCGGCGATCAGAGTCAGAACCAGGGCGGCGCCAATCGGGTACTCGCGCGGCGCCAGAATGGGGCGTGCCGGTTCCTGGTAGGCGCGGGCCTTGGAGGAAATAAAAGCTTTGTTGGTAGGTGGTTTTTTTTTCAGGCGCAGGCGCCTGGGCCGGCGGCCAGCGATCTGCAGATAGGCGCCCTGGCCGCGCACGGCGGTGAAGATTTTGTCCTCGCTGGGGCGTGCTACCAGAGCGGCTTCCATGCGGCCGTTGTGGGCCAGGCCCAGCGAAATGTGGTAGGGCGCATCCCCTTTTTGAAAGTGCAGGGTACCGTCGATTGGGTCGAGAATGAGGGCGTGGGCGGCACTGCGGTCGGCGAAGCGGCGTTTCAGGGGCGTGTTTTCTTCGGCGATGCAGCGGGCCTGGGGAAAGTGCTGCAGGGCAACGCTGAGAACGATGTCCTGCACGGCGTTATCCAGAGCGGTCAGAGCGCCCGAGGCGGCCTGGGCTTCGGCACTATTGAGGCTGGTGTCGGCAGCCTTGCCGATATCGGCTGTCTTGCCGTAGAAGATCAGCGAGGCCTGGGCGCACTGGCGCACCACGGGTAGCATAGTGTCGACAAAGTGTCTTGGATCAATTCTGCCGGCCATAAATTTTCTCTCTCCGGTCATGCGCGAAAGCGGTGGGTGGCCGAATAGGGCCTGGATCACTTGACAGATCTATGCGGCCAGAGACGCTCTGCTCCGACTTCTACCCCGGTAGCGCTTGTTCTGAGGTCCAGCTACCTGGAATATGTTGCCCAGCACTTTTGCTATCTATTAAGAAAAACGCCCGTGCCACCCATCGGGATGGCCGGGCATCTTTCTTTAAAAATCCAAAGCGGTAGGTCGCTAAACAGCTCAGCCGGCTGCTTCCCGGACTTGGTTTTCGTGGAGGGCGGCGATCACCCGGTCCGGGTTCATGGGTAGATCCTGCAAGCGCTTGCCCGTGGCCTGGTAAATGGCATTGGCCACTGCTGCCATGGGCGGCACCAGGGGAACTTCGCCGACGCCGCGGATGCCGTGCGGACTGTCCGGGTTGGCCACTTCTACCAGCACGGTCTCGATCAGAGGCAGGTCTAGCACCGTGGGCATGCGGTAGTCCAGGAAAGTAGGGTTGGCCATGGTGCCGTCTTCGTTGTAGAAATAGCCCTCGCTCAGAGCCCAGCCAATTCCCTG
>CAXFTV010000299.1:0-2352 GCA_964005845.1 uncultured bacterium | reverse complement strand
CGCGGTGGTCGTCGAGGAGCCTGCCGTCCAGGTTGCACCGGGGCCCGCAAGTGCGCCCTTCCTCATGGCGGCCAGCTGGGATGGGTGCCGCGCCGTGGAGCACTACGAGGGCAAGATTGAGGCACCCCTCGTCTTTCCACGTGCTCTGAGTCCGGCGGAAATGGACCTGCTGCGCCGGGGGCGGCGCGAAGAAATTGCGCCGCCCCCGGTCGCCGCCTGGGATTTTTCCCTGGATATACCGTCGACAAAGGTTGCGGATACGTCTCCGAATGGGCTGCACGGCGAGGCCGTCAATTGCCCCGCCCGGGGCGTCCCCGGACGCAACTGGAGCGGCGACGAAACGCACTGGCTCCACGCCGCGGCCGAATACGGGGCCATTCACTTCCACGGCGACGACCTGGAGGATGCCGGCTGGGAAGCCGACTTTGAACTGAGCGTTCCGCAAGACCTGCGCAGCGGCGTTTACGCCGCGCGGCTGGTGGCGGCGGATGGCGAAGATCGGATTCCGTTCTTCGTCCGCCCCAAACGAGGCGCGGCAAGGGCCGACCTGGTGTTCCTCGCGCCCACTCTCACCTACCTGGCCTATGCCAACGAGGCGACGCTGGCGGTCGCCGAAAAGCGCAATGCCGCCGCCTTGTTCAGACCAAAGTCGCACGCCGAAATCGATCAGTACGTCGCCGCCAACGATATGCGCAGTCTGTACGACAGACACACCGACGGGACCGGGGTGTACTACGCCTCGTGGCGGCGGCCGCTGACGGTGCGGCCCGATTATTACAACCGCTTTCGCGGCTACGCCCATGGCCTCGGCGCCGATCTGCACCTGCTCGACTGGCTGGAGGAAAAAGGGGTGGCGTACGATCTCGTCACCGACCACGATCTGCACCGAGAAGGGGTGGATCTCCTGCGGCCCTACCGGGTCGTGATCACGGGAGGGCATCCCGAATACTGGACCCGGGCTATGCTCGAGGCGCTGGAAGCCTATCAGGGCGCCAGCGGCCGCCTCATGTACATGGGCGGCAATGGATTTTTCGGCGTCATTTCCCTGGACCCCCAACGGCCGCATATCGCCGAGTTGCGGCGGGTGGAGACAAACGGGTTTATCTGGCAGGCTCCGGCCGGCGAGCACTACCACAGCACCACGGGCGAACCGGGCGGAGCCTGGCGCGGCCGCGGCCGCTCGCCGCACGCCCTGGTCGGTGTTTCGTGCACGGCGGTGGGCAGCGACCAGGCCAGGCCCTACCGCCGGCAACCAGGGAGTTTCGACCCCCGGGCCGCCTTCATCTTTGCGGGTATCGGCGCCGAGGAGATCATCGGCGATTTCGGCTTGCAGCAGGGAGCCGCGGGGGGGGACGAGGTGGATCGGCTGGACTGCGCCCAGGGCAGTCCGCCGCACGCCCTGGTGCTGGCGACGGCCTCCGGCTTTTCCGATGTCTACCTCTACTTTCCCGAAGATGTCTTTTACGACCAGACCTATCCCAGCGAGCCCGGCGAAGGAGCCGGTGCCCATCCCCACGTGCGGGCGGATCTGGTCTTTTTCGAGCTGCCCGCCGGCGGGGCGGTTTTTTCAACCGGTTCGATTACCTGGTGCGGGGCGCTCTCCCACAACCAGTACCAGAATAATGTCTCGCGCTTGACCGAGAACGTCCTGCGCCGCTTCCTCGATCCGGCCCCCTTTTCCTATCCTCGAGGAGCTGCGCCATGACCATCCGGGATACGCGCCAACTACCACTGATCGACCTCTCCGCAGAAACCGGGCGGCACGTCGTCATTGCCCGGGGCACCGAAGAGGTCTACCAGGGTCATCCGACTACGGTCTTGATGCCCGATGGCAAGACGATACTCTGCGTCTGGTGCATCAACCACGGCGGCCACGCTGGTCCCCTGGCCCGCAGCAGCGACGGCGGGCTCAGTTGGCAGCGCCAGGAGACGGGGGACGACTGGCAAAGGGTGCACAACTGCCCGAGTATTTATCTGCTCAAAGACCCCGGTGGCAAAGAGCGGCTCTTTGTCTTTGCCGCCCGCGCCGATAACGATCCCACCATGCAGCAGACCTACAGCGAGGACGGCGGCTACACCTGGACGCCGTTTCGCAGCATCGGCGCGTTTCCGTGCATCATGGCTTTTACTTCGATTATACAGCTCGAGAGCGGTGCCTATCTGGGGCTGTACCCGCGCGGCAAGGGCGATCGCGATGCGACGCCTTTGAAGATGTGGCAGTCGCTGTCGCGCGATGGCGGTCTGAGCTGGGGCGAGCCGACGCTCTTCAGCGAAGACGTGACCCGGGGCCGCGATCCGGACGAGCCCGAACTTTTGCGCTCCCCCGATGGCGCGCAGCTGCTGTGTCTGTTG
>CAXFTV010000298.1:0-5158 GCA_964005845.1 uncultured bacterium | reverse complement strand
CGCTGTTTCAAACCAGAGTTTACCCCCCACTGGTCGGGACTGATGATCCAGACTGCGGGCATAGTTGCCGAACATGCCGCCGATCCCGGTCCGTTCTCGCGCTGCCGCCCTCTTTTCGTACGCCCCAATGAGCGCAGCGGAATTGCTATTCGCAAGACCTTTCACGCCCACTGCAGTGTCGCCGGGTCTTATGTCAATGCGAGCAATTTTTCTTACCTGAGCCTTGACAGCCCGACGATTCTCTCATCGATCCGGGACGGCATTCGGCCGGCACAGCCGGCCGAGTGCCCCGCGGTGACGGTGGTGAGCCAGGATGGTGCCAGGACTTGGGAGCGCCTTGCGGCCGGCCCGCTGACCGACCCGATCGCCAACTATTTCTTGGATGAAGAGAACGGAATGCTGTTGCGGCATTACTGGAAAGCGGAACCAACTTCGCACCGCCTACAACTGCTGCTGCAGGTCTCCTGCGATGGGGGCCAAACCTGGGGTGCGGAGGAGGTATTGGATTTCGGCGAGAACATCGTTTGCTTCACCCTGATGAAACTGCAAAACGGTCAATTGTTCTGGATCGTCGAGGAAAACCGGCCGCAACTCAGCGCCTTGGCGGACAGCAAGCCGGACGCTATCTTTTTTGTTTGCCGCACGTGGCTGGGAACCTGGCGCCCGGACCTGAGCGGCGTTGATTGGGAGCCGGCCGGCCGGGCGCAGGTTCCGTCCAGTATGGGCACTCAGGGAGTGGACGAACCGCAGGCCTGCCAGCTTTCCGACGGCAGGATTTTCGTCCTCTTCCGCCAGGCCATCGTTCTGCCCAGCCAGGAAGGGCCGGGGTATCCGTCGGTGAAGTTTTTTTCTGTATCGGAAGACGACGGAAAGACCTGGAGCGAGCCACAGCCCTTGACCTTTGACGATGGAAAATACGTGTATTCCTCCACTAGTTTCGGCTCCGCTTTCCGCTCGTCGAAAAACGACCGCTTGTACGTTATCCTGAATATCCTGAACCGCGCCAACGAAGGGTGCCTGCCCCGCAACGTACTGCACATTGCGGAAGTCGACCAGGAGACCTTCTGCGTCCAGCGCAACGCGGTGGCGGTAGTCGAGGAAGTGCACGCGGAACACACGCACCTAGTGGGCTATTCCAACTGGAGCATGCTCGAAGAACGAGAGACGAAAAACCTGCTCCTGTTCATGAACTTAGAGAACGGCCCCGTCGGCGAGGGGTACGACTGGAACTCGTATCGGTATGAAATTGAGTTTCCGGACTAGCGCTGCTTGCCATAAGGGGCCGAGTGATGCTTAAAAGGAACCGTGCGAGATGCATATACCGCCAGCAGCCAAAGTGGCATTCACCGCAACGAATCTCCTGGCGCTGCTGGCCTTCGCGTCGCGCGCTTTGGGGCAGATGGGAGTAGACATGGAAGAAGCGTAATCCTTTGCGGTTGCCGGCGTGGAGATTGAAGCGCCGCTGTTCGAGGAACTCTTCGGCGACCGGCCGGTGCCCGGCACGGTCATCCCCTATGCCAATAAATACTCGTCGGGCAACAACCCGCGCGATATCGCCATCGCGCGACACCGGTATGCGGCCAAGCGCTTCGGTGCGCGCTTTGTCCACGCCGAAGTACTCGACGAGGCCGTCCACTATGGCTTTCCCTGCCACGGCCGCCGCAGCGATCCGGAGTATGCCAAGCGCGGTATTGTCACGCGGAATATGATAGCACAGGTGGCGCCTGGCAAATCCTATATCAGCCTGCCGGATCAAGATCTGCCCCTGGTTCACGAAAGCTGGGGCTGGATTATGGACCCGCGCTACCTCGAGGAAATGAGCCGTCAGGTCGCGGCGCGCGCGCGCGAAAATCAATACGATTACGTCGAACACTTCGAAGAACTGTGGACCTATTTAGCCAACCGTCCGGTCCCCAGGGACAAGTGGTACCCACAAGTTGAGGCGGTCGACCGGGAGGTGCGCGAACAGTATGGCTTTGGCAAATACGGGATGCCGACGTCCTACACCGACGGAGATCCCTTTGACCGCATCGCCTACGCGCGCTGGGCCTGGGATCAGTTGACCAAGTCTTTTGTCAACGGTTACCGGGCGGCCAAGCAGATCGATCCCCACATGAAAGTTATTGGACCGACGCACGGCAGTAGCGCCACTTCGGGCGACATGGAGGCCTGGGCCCAGGGGGTGGACGTTTACGGCGGTCAGACGGTGGGCGGCGCGGCCAACACGCTGGCCGAATGGGTGCGGCCCGGAGCCACGACCAAGTTGTATGTAGACCTTGCGGATAAGCCGGTTTGGATGATGGTCCACATGTCCAAGCGCCACGGCCCCGTGCGCGATCCCGAATACCTCCGCGAGGCTTACAGTCAGGTGTTCCGCAACGGCGGTGCCGGCGTGTGGCTGATGGCTCGAGAATTCTTCGAGTTGGAGGCGGCCGATGCCATGTTTGCCGAACCCTTCAAATGGAACGCCATGGTCGAATTGACTAAAGTTATTCGCAATATGCACCTGCCGCGCCTGCCGGAGACCGCCGACTGCGCGATTTTGTTCTCGGCGATCTCTACGGTCACGGACCAGTGGGGCGGTCTGTCGGGCGACAACGATCGCCACCTCAATGCCTACGCGGCGCTGGGCCCGTGCCTGCGCAATTGGTTTCACTTTGTCAGCGACCGCCAGATTGTCCGCGGCCAGCGCGACCTCAATGACTATAAGACGATCTTCGTTCCCTGGATCACCTACGAATATCCCGAAGTGCTCGACCGCTTCAAAGACTACGCAAACGCCGGCGGGACCTTGGTGTTTACCGATCCGGAGGCGTTCACCTGGAACATTAACGGCGAAAAATTCGGCGCCGCCTGGGAGGAACTGTGCGGTGTCCGCCGGCTGGAACCGCGGCTCGATGCAGCCGTCATGACGGTGCGGGCAAACGATCATCTCGACCTGCCCGCCGGCTTTGTGCTCGCGGCACTGGTTCCCGGTTTTCGCATTGAGCCGGTCGACGAAAAGGTGGTGACCATCGCCACTTTTGCCAACGGCGATCCGGCGATTACAATGTTTCCCTACGGCGAGGGCAAAGTCTACTACTTTGCCGCAGACCCACTCTACGTGCTAGCGGAGTATCCCCAGAAGTGGTCCACCGTGGCCCCGGGGTCGCCGGTGGTGCAGTTCTTCGGTGCCATTCAGGCGGCGGCGGGCGCAGAGGCAGGCCACGACATCTGGCGTTTTAAGTTGCCGCCGTATCGGACAGATGTCTATCGCAAGGAGTCGGGCATCTGTCTGACGAACAATTACGTTTACGATGTCAACGAGCCACTGCTGGAGCCGAACAATCGCGACCTGAGCGGAACCTATTCTTATAGCCGCGCACCGGATGCCATAGTCGACGCGGGCGAAACGAATGTGCCGTTTGCAACAGGGCACCTGACCAATCGGCTGGCGGCCTTCGAGACGCGCGCCAGAGAAGTGGAACCGTCGCTGCTACAGATCGCAGAGGAAACTCGGAAGTGGGTCGTTTCCTGGCACGCCCCCGAGCCGCTACAGGTGACCTTCGACCTGAAATCAAATCAGGCTCTGAGCCAGACTCGTCTGATTATTTCTGGCGCCATGCCGGCGCTCGAAGTGAGTGGGAGCACGGACAGAGAGAACTGGACGTGGCTGGCTTCCACGGCCGAGGAGGTGGCCGGCGGCGACGTGAAGGATGTGCGACTCTATCTGGGCGGTGCCTACCGCTCTGGGGGAAGCCGGAACACGGGGAAAGTGAGGGAGGATGCGTTTCGCTATGTGCGCTTCGATTTTGCCGAGCGGCAGGCCGAAGACGCGTTCGAGCTTTGCGAAGTTGAGATCTGGGGCCGCTAGAGACCGAAAGATAAGTCCTCCCCATGAAAGCGATACCTCGCATGCCAAGTTTTTTACTGAAGGCTTGCTTGCGCCCCAATTTCCACCGGCCCACCACCAAGAACCGATGCCCGGGTGCAGATAGCTTGGAAAAAGCTTTTTTTTCCCCTATATTTTGAGCCGAGAATCGGCAATTCTCCAAACCTGCGCGCGCGCCAAATTTGCGCCTCCACTACGGGCAGGAAAAATTGGCGATTGCCGATAGATACCCACGCGTTCACATAAAAAATTCCGCGACGAAATAATGGCAGATCCAACTCAAATATGGCCCGTAGGAACACGCAAGCAGCTGCTCTTCGACCATCGCTTCGTCGAGTCGTCCGCAGGCCTGCAACTGAGGGTCAATCCCCCCTTGCAGCGCACGCGCATCAACCTGCCGCAGCTCCCCGGCCTGCAGCCCAGCTGCCACTACCTGACGGTGCTCGATGTCGACGGTCGTTTCTGGCTCTATTACCACATGCGGCCGACGGAGACGCGCGAGCCCGATCATCGGAACAGCATGTTCTCCCTGGCCTGGTCGGACGACGGCATCGACTGGGAGCTGGCGCCGGTGGACCAGTTCGAGGTGGCGGGGCTGGCGCGGAATAACGTGGTCATGCCCGGGGCCGTCGGCACACCCTTCCTCGACCCCAAAGAGACGTTGGACAGCAGATTCTGGTTCGTGGGAACACTGGGCGAGCGCGTCGAGCAGCCAGTCTGGGAGGAGGCCGAGGATACGTACTTCGGCGGCTACGATGCCCCCGACGGCACCCGGCCGGTGCACGCCGGGCTGTACCTGCTGCATTCCGAGGATGGCCTGTCGTGGCGCCGGCTGCGCAGCGGCGTCGTGGTCCCCTTCCGCTGCGACTCGCAGAACCAGGTCTTCTACGATGCGAGCGCTGCTACCTACGTCGCTTATCTGCGCGGCGCGTCGCCCGTGCCGGGAAGAAGGCGGACGGTCGCTCGTCTGACCTCACCCGCGCTCACGCAGCTACCGTTCGACTACCGGGAGGACCCGACGTTGCCCGTAAGCCCGGTGGGGCTCCACGACCGGCTGCCGCCGCAGTGCGCTCCGTTCGTCATGGAATGCGACGAGCGCGACCCGCCGGCCACGGACATCTACACCCCCTGCGTCCACCGCTACGAGTGGGCCGACGACGCCACCTTCGCCTTCCCGACCCTGTACCGGCACTACGAGGGACAGGACAGCCACGGGCGGGACGAGCGCGGGCAGATGCAGAATGCCGGCCCGCTGGAGGTGCAGCTTGCCGTGAGCCGCGACGGCGT
>CAXFTV010000297.1:0-4317 GCA_964005845.1 uncultured bacterium | reverse complement strand
TCGACGATGTCGTACCACCACTCGGGCCGGCCGGCCGGGTATTCGTAGGCGATGAAGTTTTGCGGCATCGTGGCGCATACGTGGGTGAGCGCCGCCATGCCGAACACGCCGTCGATGGTGCCGTGCGGCGCCATGAGGATGCCGTGCAAATCAGCGTATTCGGCGATCCACTTGAGTTCCGCGATACCGCCCACGTCGGCCGGATCCGGCCCGATCGCGTTGACCGCTCGGTTTTCGATCAGCTCGCGCCGGGCGAGGATGTTCTCTCCCTGTTTTTCCGGCGTATCGGCCACGGGGTGGGGTGGATTGGGATTGCGAAAGCTCCCGTTGTACAACCGGATTCTGTTGCGCACCCTGCCGCCGAGCAGCTTGTACACTGGAATGCCGGCGTCTTTGCCCGCGATGTCCCCAAGCGCCATTTCAATAGTGCTGACGATTTTCCCCCACGGCTTAAACGCGCCCGCTCGCCGGATGCGGCGCATGACGAATTCCACGTCCGTCGGATCGCAGCCCACAATCAGATCCCTGTAGTGGGGGATAGTGGGTCTTATAAAGTCCTTGCCCTCCTCCACTTCGGCGTAGCCATCGATGCCCTTATCGGTGACCACGCGGATGACGATGTTGCTGCCGATAATCGCGCTCTTGACATCGGTGATTTTCATGTCGTCTTCTTGTTCAATTAAAGGGTTGCGCCTCAATTTGAGTTTTGTGTACGTGCCTGGTAAAACTACAGAGGGAAGTGCATCCAGGATTCAGCGTGCAGAGATGGAGATGTTTTTGCATGGGTGCTACAAATGCCGTTTATTAAACGGTCGTTTAGTATTTTCTGGACCAGGCGCGCAGAGAAAAATCACAAAAATGCGGTGGAATGACAAGCCCAGATGAGCGGCAAGTAATTTTCGCCCGCGCGCTGCCTGACTGCAAATGCCGACCCTGCGTAATTCGCTATTATTCGACAGGAAATAGCCATGACAGACGACGAAAAGTACTTCTTCGACCTCAACGGCTACCTCGTGCTCAGAGACCTCATCGACGCCGACACGCTGCGTCGTTGCCATGTGGCCATCGACCACTACGATGACCAGATCGAGGTCAACGAGCGCCGCTTAGAGGGCGATTCCAAGGCGCTGGCCAGCGACGTCCGGCAGCGTTGGAGCGAGGATCTGGTCACCTGGGAGCGGCCCTACTGCGAGCCCTTCCGCCAATTGATGATCCACCCCCGCCTGAAACCCTATCTGCACGAGCTCATGGGGGCTTATCACATGATCAGTCGGCCGCGGCTGGTGCTGATGGACAAGGGCTGCGCCGGCCACTACCTGCACGGCGGCCCCCTCCAACGGCTGCCCTTTTCCCATACCTATGCCTGGAAATTCGGCAAGATCTACAACAGCCTGACCCTGGTGGAATTCCCGCTGGCCGACGAAGGACCCGGCGACGGCGGCTTTGCCGTGATCCCCGGCGGCCATAAGGCCAACTATCCCATACCCCAAGCCTTTGCCTATTGCGAAGCCTTCCAGGACGAAGTGGTCGAAGTCAACGTCCGCGCCGGCGATGTCGTGATTTTCGCCGAAGCGACGATTCACGGCACCTTGCCCTGGCGGGCGGAACACCAACGCCGCACCCTGATCTACCCCTACGCGCCGCGCTACCAGGCCCGGGTCTCTTCCATCTACGAGGTATCGTATCCCTCCTATGTCCAGGATATGACGTCCGAGCAGCAAACCGTCCTCCGTCCGCCGGGATTGGCTTGATTAGGTATACTATGAACGACAGCGAAAAATTTTTCTTCGATCTCAAAGGCTTCGCTATTCTCAAGGGGGTGCTCACCTCCGAAGAAGTGGATCGTTGCAACGCCGCTATCGACGCCCACGCCGGTGAATTCTTCCACACCGAGCGCACGCTCGAAGGCAACTCCAAGGTCCTTGGTGGCACCGCCAAGCAAAAGTGGATGGAAGGCATGCTGGCCTGGGAACGGCCAGCATGCGAGCCCTTCCGCGAACTGCTGGTGCACGCCCGGGTCCAGCCGTACCTGAACGAGCTGCTCGGCGGCGGCTACCGCCTGGACCACGGCCCTTTGCTGATCGCCATGGACAAAGGCGACGGCGGTCATTATTTGCACGGCGGTGGCGTCGAGCGACAGGATTTCTCGCAGACCTACGCCTTCAAATTCGGCAAGATGTTCTGCGGTTTGACCGTGGTTGAATTCCAGTTGGCCGACGAAGGTCCCGGGGATGGCGGCCTGGCGCTCATCCCCGGGTCGCACAAGGCCAATTTTCCGCTGCCCGAGAAGCTCTCGTTCTACGAAGCCCAGCGCGAGTATGTCAGGGAAGTGCATACCCAGGCCGGCGATGCGATTATCTTCACCGAGGCTCTGACCCACGGGACGCTGGTGTGGCAGGGGGCGCACCAGCGCCGCACGCTGATTTACAAGTACAGTCCAGGTTTTCAGGCACTTGCCGCGGGCTACCATCAGGCGCAGGCTCCGGACTATCTGCTCGACATGACCGACGAAGAGCGCGCCATGCTCGGGTAGTAGTCAATTTGCGATGCCGCGGCTGTATGGGAAATACAAAGAGCCTTTTAGAGGGGGCAGGCGCGGATTAAGGGCGCTTATGGCCGTCTGGTTCGGCTCTTGCGCTGCATCGAGGCGTGGAAGCCCTGGCCACGCGGTGGAGAGGGAAAGCGGGAAGGCCAGGGCCCGGTTCCGGCTTCTTTTAAGGATCGGGTGCCGGCATCAGCCCCACCAGGTCTCCCCTGCCGCCAGGTGGGCGCAGGCCACGTCGGGATTCAGATCGACGCCGAAACCGGGTTTCTCCGTGATCCTGAGATGTCCGTTTTCAATGTAGGGCCCGTCGAGAATCAGCAGCTCGTCCATCCAATCGCCTTTGCCGGTGACTGTTTCGCAGGCAATGAAGTCGCGGATCGAGCCCGCCCACTGGCAGGTCGCCCAGGTGTTGAGCTGACTGCCCGTGTTGTGCGTCGCCAGCGGCAGTCCCCACACCTCGGCCAGGTCGGCAATGCGTTTGTTCTCCAGAAAACCGCCGCTGTTGCGCAGATCCGGATGCAGGATATCGCATCCCTGGCGGACGATGAAATCGGCAAATTCTTGCCGCCGCCACAGGTTTTCACCCGTGCAGATCGGCACCGGCGAACTCGCGGTCAGCCGTTTCCAGCCCTCCGAGTAGTTGACGATCATGGCGTCCTCGAGCCACAACGGCTTGATCGGCGCTACGGCTTCGGCGATCTGGATAGCGGTGCGCACATCGTATTCCCAGTGGCAGTGGACCATGATATCGTGGTCCCAGCCGAGCGCCTCGCGGCAGTTGGCGAAGCCTTCTTCAATCTGACGCAGTTCCCGCACGGTCAGCACCCGGTTGGCCAGGTCGCGCCCGGCGTCGGTCTCCGGCGTCGTGTGAGGGAAGCCGAACTTGTGGCAGGTGATGCCGGCCGGGGCTTCTTTGACCTGCTGGGCCCATTCCTCGCACGCATTGCGATCGAGCATGTCGCGTGGATGCGCGTGGTCGTAGACCCGTACTTTGTCGCGAAATTTTCCTCCCAGCAGCACGGTCGAGGAGACGCCCAGGATTTTGCCCGCCAGATCCCACAGCGCCATCTCGATCCCGCTGGCGGCCCGCATCAGGGCGTGGGCGGAGCCGTCCGTGCGGCTGGACCCGGCCCAACCGGTACCTGGATCCGGTTGCTTGCCCATCATGGTGTAGAGCACATCGATCGCCAACGGATCCCGGCCGATGAGCGCCGGTTTGATCGCCTCGATCTGCTCCTTCACGCCCACTCCCGGACTGCCGTAGGCCTCGCCGATGCCGTAGAGGCCGTCTGCGGCGATGACTTTCACCAGGGTGTAGCTGCGCGGTCCTTGGAGCACTATGAGTTTGATATCGCGAATCTTCTGACGACCTTTCTCGGTCTGGTCCAGAATCTGGAATTCTGCCGGCATGGATTTTTCCTTGGCGATCGATGCGGTGCGGTTATGGGTGCGCAAAGGGCGTTCGGGCCACATCTGCGCATAGCTGTGACCATACTTTAAAAAATCGCTATAATTCTGTCAATTCGGTTTGCGAACCGGTATGCGGCCCCGTCGATCACGGGAGCGATCCGGGCCCCTAAGCGGCAAGGCGCCGCGGATTTCCTATTCAACTAGAGCGCTGCCGCTCTCGTCGAGGATCGCCAGGCTATCCACGTGGATGGCATTATTCTTCAGGATCGTGTGCCGCGCCCGCGGCGCGATATAGACCCCGAGCGGTCCGTCGTAGATATTGGATCCTTCCACCAGATTCCAGTCCTTGAAGGGGGCCGTCG
>CAXFTV010000296.1:0-3642 GCA_964005845.1 uncultured bacterium | reverse complement strand
TCCGGTCTCACCCAGTCGATTCCGTTCTCGCTTTCGGCATAGCAGATTACCCCTGAAGGTTCACTTAAAGTGGTTTCGCTCATTGCGAAATTCCGGGCGTTGTAATACATGCGGTAGATGGCGCCGTCCTGGAAGAGCGTGAAGCCGCCCGATGCGTTGCCTTCCCAGGGTTGGTCGGTCACCAGGGCCGCCTCTTGCGGAACGGGCTTGTTGAAGCGTCGCTGCGCGCCCCCGTTCAGCCGCGCGATCAGGTAGTCATCGACCATCAGCTCGAGCCGCGAGCCGATATCGATGGGGACGGAGTTGCCGCGTTTGAAATCTGTCATTTATCCGGTTGCCTCCATTGGTCGGGATTTGGGGCTCTGCTGGCCATTTTCAATTTTTTCTTAAGTTGGTCCAGGAACAGTACGAAAATAGCAAAATATAATTATATTCCTATTGACCTACTTTTCAAAAATCACAACTACGCATTGTTTCCGTGAGCAGAGATGATGGCTGGGCGCAATTTCAACCGTAAATTCATCCGACGCATGCTCCAGATCGCAGTCCTGGGGGGGGTGCTCGGGTTGGTTATCTGGATCTATCTGGCATCGAGAATTGATTATCCGGCGGTAGTCCGTTTCGGCGATGGCTCTCCCCAGGGCCGCTACGCCATGCTGAACGCGGCGCTTTATCCCCGCCTGGCCAGGGCGCTGGAGGAGAAGTTCGGCAGCCGCCTTGAAATCGTCCATACCCAGGGCTCGCTCGAGAATTTGCGCAAGGTGGAGTCGGGGGAACTGCACCTTGGATTTTGCCAGGAAGGAGTGGGGCGTTCCGAAAAGGTGCGCTCCGTCATCAATCTGGAGTACGAGTACTTATACTGGGTAGTCAAAGATCGGCCGGGGATCTCCAGTCTCGCCGATCTGCAGGGCAAGCGCATCAACTTGGGACCCAGGGAGAGCGGGACCTACATTCTGAGCCGCCAGATCCTCGACTACTACCCACTGGTGGATTACGAGGAGCGAAACTATGCTTTCGAGGAGACCATCGATCGCTTTGACGGGGAACTCGACGCCGCCTTTTTCGTCGCCGCGTCTCAGGCCCCGGTGCTCAGCAAACTGCTGCAAAAAGGCTCCTACCGCATCCTGCCCATACCCTTTGTTGCCGCCATGCGCCAGACCCATAGCTGGATTGCCGCACAAACCATTCCGGCCATGGCCTTTCTGCGCACGCCCAAAGCGATTCCAGCGCATGGCATTTCCACCCTGGCCGTCAAAACATCCATCATTGCAGGCGAAGAGGTTGCCGCACCCATTGTCGAAACCGCCGTGCGAACCATTTTGGAATCGCCTTTCGCACAGGAGAACAACCTGCTCTTCTTGCGCAACAAGGAAGAGACGGGATTTGCCCATGGCGGCACGCAGTTCCACCTGCACGAAGGAGCCCGGGCCTATTATTTTCCCTGGCAGCCCACGATTCCCTCCGATTTCGTCGAGTCGTGGAGCGGCATAACCGGTCTTCTGGTGCTGGTTTTTTCCGGTCTGTACACGGCCATTACCCACCTTAGGCAAAGGCACGAGAAGCAGCGCGTCAACAGGGAACTGGCCAAGAAGAATGCCCTGGATGACTACATCCAGCAGACGGAGGCCATTTGCGATCGGGTTATCCAGGCCACCGCAATAGAGGAATTGCAGGGACTGCGGCGCGAGTTGAACTTCATCAACCTCCAGGCCTCGGTCGATTACCGCGAGGAGAAGTTTCGCAGCTCCGAAGATTTCACCGCTTTTACCGCCCAGGTCAGTTTTGTCCTGGCCCAGATCGTCGCCAAGACCCAGGAGATTAGGGCCTAAATTTGAGGCGCGGGTCAGGAGCCGTCGAACAGGACAGCGGCAACTTCAGTTTGGCATCCCCAGACCCCAGCTCGGCGGACTTGCGTTCTGGCTGGGGGTCCTTCCGGGTCGCACCAGCAGCCGGGCAAAGATCATAACTCAGCCTACATCCGCCATCACCTGGGTGATAAAATTGATCGCCGTCTTCACATCCCCCAGTCGGTCGTCTCCGCCCTCCCGCTCGATGTACATGTCGCCGCTATAACCTCCATCAGCCAGCAGCTGGATGAAAGCGTGCCAGTCGACTTGTCCTTCGCCCACCGGGGTTTCCACCCCCCATGCGCCCGGGGTCCGGGTGCGGATGGCATCTTTGATATGGATCGATTTCACCCGCGGCAGGAGCTTGTGCAAGGCATTGATCGGTTCGCCCTTGTCGTAGAGGATCATATTCGCCGGATCGAAATTGATGCTGATATTGGCAACGCCGCGCGCTTCCATGAAATCGAAAAAGGCCCATAGATCAGCGGCCGTTTCCTGTCCGGTCTCGAACAGGAGGTCCAGGCCCTGCTGCGCAAAAATCGCCGCTACGACCTCGATGCGGTCGGCGAGTTTCCGGAATGCGGCGCTCTCCATGTCGTGCGGCAGGAAGCCGGCGTGGAACATCACCGCCGGCAGTCCGAAGCGGCGCGCCCGCGCCGCCGCAGCGCGGGCGACCGCCTGATTTTCCTCCCAGTGCTCATCGGGGACGATGCCACCAGTTTTCTTGATGGTCTCCATCGTCGCGTAGTCTTCGCCGACGGTGCCGAACATACCGGAAACAACGCGTGCACCTACCTTTTCGAGGGCTTCGGGCACGCCGTCGACAATACCTGCAGCGTCCCGGTGGGGCACCAATCCGAGCTGCAACTTTGCCAGTCCTAGCTCGGCCATGATGCGAGCCATATCGTCGGCACTTTGCGGCAGCATCGACCAACTGCAGACGCCGAGTTGCCGGGGGGTTTGCGTCGTCATTCTAATCTCCTTAACAGTAGCAATCCGATTTGTGAATTACGCGGGTGTCCTGGTAGCTGGTATTGTGGATCAACCGTCGAGGGTGACTCTAGCGCCCTTCGATAGAAGTGCCGCTTCATAGACTTTCATGACTTCCAGGGCGAATTCAAGGCTACCTTTCACGGCCACTTTGCCGCTTTGGATCTGGTCGCAGAAATACCGCATCTCATTATATATTCCCTGCGTGAACAGGGCCTTGTTTTCAAGAGTGGATATGTTGTTCTGCGGCTCCCACACAACGGCACCGCTATCGACGCCATCGGGGAGATAGCTCGTGATTTCCGCATACTGGAATGGTATGCCCCGTTGCAGCGTTACCCTGAGGTTGTTGTCGATGGTCACATTGCAGCCATCGCCATAGAAGCTGTAGCGTTCCAGGGGCTGAGAGTCTAGCGGCTGAGTACCCGTCCCACCGCTGGCCATGTGAAAGTTGCCCAAAGCGCCGTTGGCGAATTCCAGCACACAGACGCCGCCGCCTCGCTGAGCGCGGTGTACAGTAACGGCGCACACCGCACCTCCAACTCTCATCATGAGCGAGAGCGGATGACATCCATTCGCGAGCCAACCGGTGTATTCTCGTTCGCGCAGTACCTCCTCCCCGTTTTCGGGAACCGCCATGGAGTAGACTGCCAGCATGTTTCTCAGCGGTCCATATTCTTCTGCGGAGAGTATTTCGATGACTTTTTCAGCTGCTGGCATGAAGGCCTTTTTGAATCCAACCACAGCCACTTTTTCCTTGCGGTGGCGGATCATTTCTTCCACTTCAGAGGCTCGCATGGCGGGC
>CAXFTV010000295.1:0-5047 GCA_964005845.1 uncultured bacterium | reverse complement strand
CGAGCGTTGGGGGGTCTTCGGCAAGCGGAATTTGCCGGTTTTGTCCTGCACCTACTGGCCCGGGTCTTTCTCGCCGTCTGTCCGGTCGCGAAAAAGAATGGCCAGGGGAATCAAAATACAATAGCCAACTACGAGCAAGATGGGGGCCAGCGTCAAGGAAAGAAATCCGTCCGCTGGAGGAATACTCAACTGAATATAACCCAGCAGGATCGTCAGCAGGGCCAGGGCGAAAATTATCCAATTCTTTCTCGTAAAAGGAAATTTATAGTCCGAGGCTTGAGTCGCCAATCTAATGCTTCTCTCTGATCCGGGCGGATCTGCCCTTGCGATCGCGGAGGTAAAAAAGACGCGCACGCCGCACTCTGCCGCGACGAATCGTATCGATCTGCGCTAGCCGTGGCGAATGCAGGGGAAAGATGCGCTCCACGGCGACGCCCTGTGTGACTTTGCGCACCGTTATCGATTCCTGAATCCCAGTGCCCTTGCGCTGGATTACTACGCCTTCAAAAAGCTGCAGGCGTTCTTTATCGCCCTCGATAACCCGCACGTGGATGCGCACGGTATCACCCGCACTGATATCGGGTAAGTCCGATTTTAGCTGATCGGTTGTCAGTTCGCGTAAAACGCTCATATCCATAAGTTTTTACCTTTTTTTATCAGGCCTTTTAAAGCCTTTTACTACTCTTTGGACCATTTTTTGATTAACTGTTTTTCAGCTTCGTCTAAATCC
The DNA here is from genome assembly GCA_964005845.1 of uncultured bacterium. Classification (GTDB taxonomy): domain Bacteria; phylum Latescibacterota; class UBA2968; order UBA8231; family UBA8231; genus CAXFTV01. The sequence goes on along the minus strand of CAXFTV010000295.1, from coordinate 4,317 downwards.
GCTTTGTCGAGCAGGTCTGGACGCCGTTCAAAAGTCCGGCGCAGAGCCTGTTGCCGGCGCCAGTTGCGCACCTCCCGATGATTCCCGCTCAACAGGACATCGGGAACGTTTTCTCCTCTAACTTCCACTGGCCGGGTGTACCATGGACAGTCCAACAAATCCTCGTGAAATGAATCATCCAGGGCCGAGCTGAAATTTCCCAGCACCCCGGGGATAAGGCGAACAACCGCGTCGATCAACACCAGCGCCGCCGGTTCGCCGCCGGTTAGAACGTAGTCGCCAATGGAAATTTCTCGGTCGATGCAGTGCTGGCGAATGCGTTCGTCGATGCCCTTGTAGTGGCCGCAGAGCAAAACTAGGTGCTTTTGTAATGATAGCTCGGCAGCTACTTTTTGGTCCAGTAACTGGCCGTCTGCACTGAGATAAATGCACAGGCCCCGTCCCAATTCAAGGGTTTCCCAGGCCCGCATTACCGGCTCCGTTTTTAGGAGCATGCCGCCGCCGCCGCCGTAGGGCGTATCGTCTACTGTCTTATGGCGATCCCAGGCAAAATCTCTCAAGTCGTGAGACTCAATCTCCACCAGCTTTTCCCGCCGGGCCCGGGCTAGTATGCTCGCATCCAGTGGAGAAGTGAAAAAATCTGGAAAAATAGTTACAATATCGATCTTCATGATCTAGTCAAAAGATCTTCAATACCGCGGACCAAAAGTCGTCGCCGGGGGATGGAAATCTCCACGATGAAATCTCCAACCGCGGGAACCAACAATTCGCGCCGACCATCGCGGACTACATAAACGTCGGTAGAGGGCATTTGCAAAACCTCGGCAACTTTTCCCAGATGGCCGCCCGCTTCATCCTGCACCACACACCCTAGGAGGTCGGAAATATAATAGGTGTGCCTGGGCAGGGGAGCCATTTGGTGGGGCGCGATGGTGATATAGGCCTTGACCAGAGCTTCACGAGCTTCCTCCGGATTGTCGATGCCGACAAATTTCATTAAAATGCCGGGGGGATCGGAGTGCCACTTCTCGATCTCGAGCGTGCGGTCCGCGCGGCCTTCTTTTTGTACCACCACCTGAGAGAGTTCGTCGAAGCGGCTGAGACGATGCGTCAGAACTTCGACTTTAACTGCCCCACGCACCCCCTTGGTACGCGGTATGTACCCCACTGCAACCCGTTTTGTCATAGGGAAGCGCAGCGAGTGAAGCGCTAGGAATCCTCACCGTTTGCCGCTGCTTCTTCGGCGGCGGACGTTTCCTCGGCTGCAGTTTCTTCCTCGGTGGCGGACGCTTCCTCGGCTGCACCAGCGGCGGCTGCAAGTTTGCGCCGACGCTTGGGTTTATCCCGGGTCAGGGCGTCTTCGCGGACCTCGAATTCCAGTCCTTTCCAGTGTGCAAGCACGCCCTGATTGTGAAAGAGGGATTTTACCGTTGGCGTCATCTGGGCGCCGCGGTTCAACCACAGCAAAGCCGCTTCTTTATCGACATCGATCTTGGAGCCAAGCGGGTCGTAGTGTCCGACCAGCCCGAGCGTAGTGCCATCCCGAGGGGTATTGACCTCCATGGCCACAATGCGATAGTAGGGGCGTTTTTTTCGGCCTATTCTCATCAGGCGAAGTTTGACCAATATAGATCTCCTTGGCTAAAAGTCCGTGCGAATTTTTCGCCCGGACTAACTCATAAAAGGCATGTTCAACTTCATCTTGCCAGGCTTCATGCGATTCATTTGCTTCATCATCTTCTGCATCATTTGAAATTGTTTGATGAGCCGGTTTACATCCTGAATCGTCGTGCCGCTACCGCGTGCAATCCGCCGCCGGCGACTGCCGTTGAGAAGCTGGGGGATGCGGCGTTCCTCCCCGGTCATAGAATTAATTATGGCTTCTACGTGAACAAAGGCATCGTCGTCCAGTTGTACTCCTTTGAGGCTTTTCCCCATGCCGGGGATCATCCCCATGAGTTGATCCAGGGGCCCCATTTTTTTTATCGCATGGAGTTGTTCGAGAAAGTCCTCGAAGGTGAACGCCTCCTTGCGCAGGCGTTCTTCCATTTTTCCCAGTTGTTCTCGTTCAAAGGCCTGTTCGGCTTTTTCGACCAGGGACAGCATATCGCCCATGCCCAGAATTCTGGAGGCCATGCGCTCCGGGTGAAAGGGCTCCAGTGCCTCAAGCTTTTCGCCCGTGCCGATGAATTTTATGGGCTTGCCGGTGACCTCGCGAATGGACAGGGCAGCGCCGCCACGAGCATCGCCATCCATCTTGGTCAAAATGCACCCGGTAAATTCAAGTTCCTGATGAAAGCGGCTGGCGCTTTCCACTGCGTCCTGGCCGAGCATGCTGTCGGCGACAAAGAAAATCTCGTGTGCTCGCGTCGCATCCTGGATTGAGACCAGTTCGCTCATCATATCCTGGTCGATGCTGAGACGGCCTGCCGTGTCCATTATGACTACGCTGCGGTTCGTATCGCGGCCCTCTTTGACTCCCTGTTGGCAGATATCAACCGGGTTGGCACCCTGGGCTTGACTATAGACCGGCACGCCAATGGACTCTCCTAAAGTCTGCAACTGATCGACAGCTGCCGGGCGGTACATGTCTGCGGCGACCAGCAGGGGGGGGCGCCCCTGTTTTTTAAAGTGCTGGGCAAGTTTGCCCGCTATAGTGGTTTTTCCGCACCCCTGCAATCCCACCAGCATGAGGATGGTGGGAGGCTGATCGGCGAGTTTAATGGGCGCGGCCGTGGTGCCGAGCAGGGCGATCAATTCGTCGTGGACTATTTTTATGATCTGTTGTCCGGGCGTCAGGCTCTTGAGGACCTGACGACCGATGGCCTGCTCTTTGGTCCGCTGAATAAAGTTTTTTGTAACTTTAAAGTTTACATCTGCTTCCAGTAGTGCCCGGCGGATTTCACGCATTGCATCATCGATGTTCCGCTCGGTAATTCTACCCTGGCCGCGGAGTTGTTTAAAGATGTTGTCGAAACGATCGGAAAGACGGTCGAACATGGGCGCTATTTCCCGCGACAAGGCCGCAACCGGAAACCCGAGATGGGTAGAAAAATACAATAAAAGATATATAATATAAGAATTGGAGTAGATCAGGCAATACGCGCTTTAACCGCGCAGGCTTTCAATCGCCACCGCTGCATCTGGAGCGCGAAATACGGCGGAACCGGCGACCAGCAAGCGCGCGCCGGCTTCCCGGCAGGAAGCCGCGTTCTCAGGTGTGACGCCGCCATCGATCTGAATCGGTACCATCGAGCTCCCACGGGAGATCTGCAGGTGCAAAGCGCGAACTTTTTCCAGGGCTTCGCTTTTGAAGGACTGGCCGCCGAATCCTGGTTCGACCGACATGACTAGTGCCAGATCAATATCTGGCAGGTGGGGAAAGAGCCCTTCGATCGGGGTACCGGGATTGACCGCCAGGCCGCATTCCATGCCTTGAGTGCGAATTTCTCCCAGGATCTTTTGTGGATCTTCGCACACTTCCAGGTGGACAGTGAGGGAATCTGCCCCGGCGTCTCTAAAGGGGTTTATAAAATCGCCGGGATTGTCCAGCATGAGATGGGTATCAAGTTTCAGCCGGGTCTCCCGCCGAACGGCTTCGACGACTGGAATGCCAAAGCTGATATTGGGGACGAAATGTCCATCCATGATATCCAGGTGAAGAAAATCGGCCCCGGCCTCTTCAATGCGGGATATTTCTTCTTTGAGACGGGCGAAGTCGGCCGATAGCAGCGAGGGGGCAATTTGGGTGGTAGGACTGGTCATTTTTTTCATTCCTCTATGAAGTTTTCGGCTCTATTTTCCAGCGTGGTATCCGCTTTTTCAAGCGAGATTTCTCGGGCACTGAGGATCAGATCAATGGCAGTGCCAGATCGCGCCTTTTCAGCTGCCGTCGGCTTTTGGGAAAGGACAGTGCCGGGGGAGCGCAGGTTGTCGATCTGGTTGCTAATTGCGCCAAGGCGCATTTCGTATTTCAATAGGCTATCTTCCACGACTTCAATGGCCAGTCCGACCAGATTGGGGATGCGTTTGGGGGCCGCTATGGGCCCACTGCTGATCTTCAGGTCCACCTTGCTGTTACGGGGCAGAGAAGCTCCAGGCTGCGGCAGTTGTTCGACGATGGCTCCTTCGGGGATATCGTCAGAAGAAAGGTAGACTACCAAGCCAATTTGCAACTGTGAGCTCTCCAGCTGGAGACGGGCTTCACGCAAGCTAACGCGCCTTATTTCGGGTACCGTGTAGCGATGGGGGCCCCGGCTTATATCGACGAAGACGCGACGGCCTTGTTTGATTTGTTTGCCCGCATCTGGGGTCTGG